>CACZTI010000026.1 GCA_902783985.1 uncultured Erysipelotrichaceae bacterium
AACAATGAATGCAGGAACAGATTTTGGTACAGTAGCATCAAGTGATACAACAAATCATCCATATGGAGTATATCAACTAGTTGAAAGCAATCTTACTAATCCAATATATTTCTTTAGAGGAGATCATACAGTAAAGAATAATGTCATTTTTGATGATAAATGCTGGTTAGTAGTAAGAACAACCGAAACAAATTCAGTTAGAATGATATACAATGGAACACCAGTAAATGGAGAGTGTACAACAACAACTGGAAATGATACAATGATATCACTATATCAATCAGATAGTGTAAATTCAGGTGGTAACTATGACTATAGTTACACAAGTACAACAGGGTTTACAACATTAAAATCAGGAGAAAATTTTAAATTTAATGTAAATAGTAATGATGCCAAATATGTAGGATATACCTATGATAATGGAGTAAATTCAAATATGAAAAATGCTCTTGAAGCATGGTATGATGGAGCAATAAGTGCTGAAGCAAAAACAAAAATAGAAACAAGTACATATTGTAATGATACAGCAGTAGATGAAAGTGTTACATCCTATACAAAATACATGCCATATACAAGAGCACAAGCTAATACACCAAGTGTAGTGTGTCCTGCAGGAGCAAATATAATAAATAGTAAAGTAGGATTTTTAACAGTAGATGAAGAAATACTAGCAGGAAGAACATGGTCAACAGGAATGCAAGACTACCTATTTAACAGTAGTTATTGGTGGTTGGGTTCTCCATATGAATTCTATTCTGGTAATGCTTATGAGTTCCTTGGTGCTTATAGTGCTAGTAGCAGCATCCATGTTAATGATAGCCGTGGCTTGCGTGCTGTCGTTTCCATCACATCTAATACGGGGATTACAGGAGGAGATGGAAGTCAAGGAACACCTTGGATAATAGGTTAAAAATTTATAATAAAAAGAATAATATAAGGGTGGTTATAAGATGCTAAGTTTAGCATCTTTTTCTATAGAGAGGTTTATATGAATTGGAATGATGTTTATAAAGAAAATATTAAATTAGATAAAATGTTTTATGATACTCCAAGTATTGACATAATTAATAAAAATAAATTAGAATTACTTGTGGAGTTTTCTGAGTTTGCTAATGAAACAAAGTGTTTTAAGTATTGGAGTAGTAAAACTCCTAATAAAGAGATGATGTTGGAAGAATTAGCGGATTGTTTTATCATGACTTTAAGTTTCTTTAATTATTTAAAATTAGATTTTGATATAGATAAATTTGAATTAGATAAAGATAATATTAATTTATTCTTTAAATTATATAAATTAGGGGTATCCTTTATTGATAAAGAAAGTGATATAATAATTAAAGATATTTTTAATACATTATTAAATATTGGTTATAATTTAGATTTAAGTGATAATGATATGATTACTTCGTGTCTTAATAAAATAAATAAAAATAAATTAAGAATAAAGGATGGATATTAATGAAAGATTATATTATTGTAGAAATAATCCCTAATAAAATAATAAATGGTGATATAATACAGTTACAAGCGTTAAAGATAAAGAATCAAAAAATAATAGATCGAATGGATTACAGATTAAATTATGAACTTATAAATAATCCTGATTTAATAGAGATGATTAGTTATGATAAAGATATGTTTATTTATACGAAAAAGAAAGATTTAATAATTAATGAATTTAAAAAGTTTGTTGAAGATATGGATATCTTTATTATTGATAATAATTATACAAGAAATTATTTAAAGAATATTAAAAATAATTTAGTATCTGTTTTTGATTATTTAGATATTCCTAATAATAATGAATCATTTAATGAATTAATAAAGAAATATAAATTAGAAAATTCTAATCACTTTGTAGATTTATTATACGAAGCTATTACGTTTCATGATGCTTAGAAAGGATGATTATATGTATGTTAAAGTATTAGTTGAATTATCAGCTTTTAATATTGATAAGATGTTTACATATCATGTACCTAATGAATATATTAATGATATTAAAATAGGTATTAGAGTATTAGTACCATTTAATAATCAAGAATTAGAAGGTTTTATTTTAGAGATTGATAATGATTATGAAGATCCATTTGATATTAAAGATATTATTAAAGTTATAGATAGTGAAGTAATATTAAATGATGAGTTACTTTCTCTTGGTAAAAAGATAAGTCATGGTACTTTATCAACATTAATTAGTTCTTATCAAGTAATGTTACCAAAATCATTGAAAGCTAAAAATAAAAGTAAAGTTGGTATTAAATATCAACAAATTGTTGAAATAGATAATTTAAATATTGATTTAACCGATAAACAACAAGAAATAATTAATAAAATTAATGAAAAAGGAAGATGTCTTTATAGTGAATTAAAGAAAATTAATTCATCTGTAGATACTTTGTTAAAAAAAGGTGTTTTAAGAAAAATAGAAGTAGAAGAATATCGATTAAATATAGATAATAATTATCAGTATGTTAAGCATGCATTAAATTCTGATCAAGAAAAAGTATTTAATGAAATAAAAAATAATTTAGGGAATAATAAACATTTCTTATTACATGGAATAACTGGTAGTGGTAAAACAGAAGTATATATGGAATTAATGGAAGAAGTAATTAAAAATAATAAAAAGTGTTTATTATTAGTTCCAGAAATTACTTTAACTAATCAAATTGCTAAAAGAATTATGGCAAGATTTAAGAGGGTAGCGATATTGCATTCTGGTTTATCAGATGGTGAAAAATATGATGAATATAGGAAAATTAAAAGAGGGGAAGCTGATATCGTAATCGGAGCAAGAAGTGCTGTTTTTGCACCTCTTTCTGATATCGGTATTATTATCATTGATGAATGTCATACCAGTAGTTATTATCAAGATGTTATGCCAAGATATGATGCGGTGGAAGTTGCTAAAGAAAGATGTTTATATCATAGTTGTCCATTAGTTTTAGGTACAGCTACCCCAACTATTGATATGTATGCAAGAGCTACTAAAAATATTTATCAATTATTAACTCTTGATAAAAGAGCTGGAGATGCTATTCCTCCTAAAGTAATAATAAGTGATATGACAAAAGAAAAAAAAGTAGGTGATACTTTCTTTTCAGAAACATTGGTTAATAAAATTAAAGAGAAATTAGAGCATCATGAACAAGTAATATTATTGCAAAATAGAAGAGGTTATTCTAGTACCATTATGTGTACTAATTGTGGATATACCATGAAATGTCCTAATTGTGATATTACTTTAACTTATCATAAAAATAAAGATATTATGAGATGTCACTACTGTGGTTATGCTACTAAAAAAATGATTAAATGTCCTAAATGTGATAGTAAAGATATTAAAGAATTAGGTTTGGGAACAGAGAAAGTAGAAGAAGATTTACATAAATTATTTAATGAAGCTAGAATAGTTAGAATGGACTATGATACCACAAGTAAAAAAGGATCTCATGAAAAAATATTAAATGCTTTTGGAAATTATGAATATGATATTTTACTCGGTACGCAGATGATTGCTAAAGGGCTTGACTTTGATAAAGTAACTTTAGTTGGTGTTATATCATGTGATAATTCTTTATTTATGCCATCATATAAAAGTAGTGAAGATACTTATAATTTATTAAATCAAGTATCAGGAAGAAGTGGTAGAAGAAGTATACAAGGAGAGGTTATAATTCAAACATATAATCCTGATCATTATGCAATAGAACTATCTTCGAAAAATGATTATCTATCTTTTTATAATAGAGAAATGGAAGAGCGAAGAGAAGGTAAATATCCCCCTTATTACTATTTATCAGAAGTAATAATTAAATCGGTTGATTATGAATTTTTATCACGAGAAGTTAATAAAATTAAAACTCTTTTAATTAATAAATTACCTGATAAAATAATTATTGGTCCAATGATGTTATATCCCTTTAAAGTAAATAATGTTAATCGATTTGGAATAATTATTAAATATAAAAAAGAATTAGATTTAAAAGAAATATTAAAAGGTTTAATAGATCACTATAAAGCTAATAGTAAGATAAAAATAGAAGTATCTTTTAATCCTAGAGATATTTAGAATAATTATAAAATAAGCACATATATTAATATAGATGGTTATAGTTGCTAACTATAAGATCAAGCACAAATGTGCTTTTTTTTGTATAAAAAATTAATTAAAATATATAATATAAATGAAGTAAAAATAAGAGTCCAAATATCAATGTTTTTTAATTAAAAATTGTTAACAAATAATATTTTTGCTGATTGCTTTTTTACATAAAAAACATAAAAAAAATATTAATAAAAAAATTATATATAAAAAATGTAAAATATCTTGCAAATTAATATTATTTATGCTACCATAAAGTCGAAATTAGGGATTTTGTGTCCCAAAAAATAAGATTTTTAGTAGAAAAATTAATTCTACGTATGTTGGAGGAGAAAATGAATAAGAAAATTTTATTTATAGTTTTAATGGCAATTTGTTTTATGCAATTTAATGTAAAAGCGATGGAAGAAAATATCGTAAATGGTACTGAAATAGTACAAGAAAATGATACAGTTGACAAGGAAAATGAAGGAATAGTCCTCAATAAACCTGAATCAAATAGTGGAACTATGAATAGTCCAAATGATCTTGGATTTAATGATAAAAATATAGTTTCTGAAAGTAATATTGATGATGAAGAAAAAGAAACAACTACATCTTCTTCCAATGAGAAAACAAGTAATTTAAAAGAAGATTCTTCTGAAAATACAAGTACAGAAAATAAAGAAAATACCGATGTTACTCCTAATAATATAGAAGAAACTACCAAAGAAATTGATAATAATAATACCGAAATAATTGATAATGGTAGTAATGAAAATACTAGTGATAGTGGTAATAGTGATAATGAAATAATAGATAATAAAGATGGTGAAATTAGTAGCGAAACATCAAAGGATTTAATAGAAGCAACAGATAACAATAATGATGTTTCAAGTGAATCTGATAATGGTGAGACAATAGATGAAAATGACGAAAATATAATCGATAATTCTCTATATCAAGTAATATTTACTTATGATACATTTGAATATAGTATTGTTGGTGGAAAAAGTATTTTAGCTTCAAAATTAACCAATGAATTAGGAATTAATATTTCCTTTGATGATATCTATGAAATTTTAACAAGTAATAATGAAATATTAGAAATTACAAAACAAGAAAATGATTACTTAATTAAAAGTATAAAATCATTTGACACTGAAGAAAAATTAATAATACATACAAAAAATGGTGAAGAATACATTATTAAGGTAACTGATCCTGCTGGTGATGTTCCAGATCATTCGAAAACACTTACACCAAATCCAACATATGATGAAGATGGAAATATCATTTATCTAACAGATGAAAATGGTGATTATGTTTTAGATGAAGATGGAAATAAAATTATTAAAGGTGATGGAACTTATAAATTAAGTTTAACAGTTACAGGAGAGGCTGATGTAAAAAATAATAATACCAAAGCTAATGTAGTTGTTATTCTTGATACATCTGGTTCAATGAATTACATTGCTGATAGTACAGGTGGTGCTCAAAGCGCTGGAAATAATAGTATTGGAAAATATGGTAATGTAAATAATCAATATCGTAGGTTATATTACAACTATGATGGAAAATATTATCCTGAAGGTGATGGACCACAAAAAAACCAAAGACATAATAATGTTTATTATTCTTATCAATATTATAACAATGGAACAGTTGACTGGGAATCATATACAGGTACAAGATATAATTTTGCAAATGATAAAACAAGATTGGAAGTTGCTAAAGAATCAATCAATGAATTAATAGACACATTGTTAGCACAAAACAATCAAGTATCTGATTTAGTAGAAATATCCTTTGTAATTTTCAATAAGTATGGAGAATATGTAAGTCCTAATAGTGCAACAGGAAATGGATGGACAAGCGGAACAAATGGTGAAGCATTAAAAAATCTTGTAAATCAAGAATTAGCACTTGATGGAACAAACTGGGATGATGGTTTATATAAAGGAAGACTTCTTGCTAATGCTAAAACAGATAATGATAATACTTATATAGTTTTCTTTTCAGATGGTGAACCAACCTACCGTAATTCAGAAGGTGGAAGCGCTACATCACATACGCATGGTAGTAGTGTACATGGAAATGGTGGTAGTGATAATGCTGGATATAATAGAAATGCTGCTTATTACGAAGCTAAAGAAATTTATAATACAAGTACAAATACAAAAGACGTTAAATTTTATAGTATCTTTGCATATGGGTCAAATGATGGCAAGACTTATATGAAGAATTTAACAAGTTATGGTAATTATGGAAATGCTAATCATGCTAATTCTGTTGAAAATGAAAAATTATATTTTCAAGCTGATAACACAACAGCAATTAGAAATGCCTTTAAAGAAATTGCTTCATCAATTGCCAATGCTACAGGTATTGGAGAAACATCAATTACTGATGGAACAACAAGTGAAGTAAAAATTTCATCAACTGATAGTGAAGGTTTATTAGATGTTGATGATGAATCATTTGAATATTACTTATCATGGAATGTTAATAAGAATACCAATGATAATAATTATTCATTTAGTATGTATAATGGTGGTAGTGTTAAAAACTATACTGTTAGTGAATCAAATGGTAATATTACAATAATTGATGATAGCAATAACATATCTACTTATAAAGGTAGTATTGAAACAAATAATAATGTTAATACTTTAAAAATTTTATGGGGTTCTAAAAAAGAAACTATTGCTACTCAACCATTTTATATGGCAGCACCACAAGCAACATTTGATGGTAAAAAAGTAGATTGGAATTTAACAAGTTTAAATACTTTATTAAATGGTGTAACATATGAAGTAACTTTTGATGTATGGCCTAGTCAAGCAACATATGACTTAATTGCGGATTTAAAAAATGGTACAGTAACTTATGATAGTTTAAACCCAGATGTAAAAAAATATTTAAAGAAAACAAATGATGGTGATGATGATAAAGTAGCAACATATACTCTTTTAACAAATACCATTGGAAAAGCTAATTTAACATTTACTGATGCAAGACCTAATGGTATATCAGGTACAGTTGGATATGATCAACCAGAACCTGTTGGAACATCAGTTTCTGAAATGCTTGCGATTACTAAAATTTGGAACGATGCTTTTAATGGAACAGAAAACGAAGAAAATGTTGTTCCATATATTCAAAGAGATGATGATAGTGAATGGTACCAAGTATCCTTAACCAAGAATAACAATATTTGGACAGGATCAGCTTATATCTCAGCTGGTATTATAACAGTTCATGATGGCGAAGTTATTATCAAACTTCCTGGACATGATTATTCATTCTCTGAAAGTGGAGAAAATGCATATCGTTGGGAAATTGATACATCTATTATTCGACCAATGTTAATTAATAATGAACTATCAATATTGATTCGTGAAAAAGAATTAGCAACAGGTGAAACATGCTCAACTGGTCAATATGAAATTGATGGCGCATGTTATAGTGTTGGAGTTGTTGAAAATGGAAAAGTATCTCTTACAGCAACTAATGATAGAAAAAGTAATTTAAATATTGTTAAAGCAGTTGATGGCGAAAGTGCAAATGAAGATGATGAATTTGAATTTACTATAGTTATCAATGATAAACAAATTGAAGGTACTGATGAAGATTTATGGTTCTCAGTTAATAAAGATGGATTTATAGATGTTGATAGTAGAATTACAGGTGATGCTTGGACAAAATATGTAAATTCAAGAGGGGAAATTTATTATCACGCTCCAAATAAAACAGTATTAAATATTAAATTAAAAGCTGGAGAAAATATTCGTTTTACAAACATTTCTTCTGAAACTGATTTTACTATTACAGAATCTGATCCTAGTGGAAAAAATTATGAATTTATAGGTGCTGATTATAAATCAGTATATGGAAATGCCACTACATCAACTAATGAAACTATTGATGTAAATAGTAGTACTAGAACAGTAGAAGGATTAATAAGTAATACTAATACAACGTATACTGTAACAGTTAACAATAAATATGAACTTATTAATGTTAATGTAATTAAAGTATGGGATGATGCTAATAATAAGGATAATTCTCGTCCAACTATTACTTTTAACTTAACTGACAAAGATGGTAATAATATATTAGATGATAATAACGAACCATATGCATTAACACTAAATAGCTCAAATGTAGATAGTACAGATGTAAATAAATGGATAGGCTCATTTACAGGTTTAAAAAGATTTGATGAAAATGGTAATGAAATTGAATATTATGTAAAAGAAGTAGTGGTTGATGGATATGTTTCATCAACACCAGTAAGAGTTCAAAAAGATGGAGTTGTTAATGTAACAATTACCAATAAAAAAGTAATTGATATAACAGTAACAAAGGTATGGGATGATCATAATGATTATGATAGTATTAGACCTACCACAATTGATGTAATACTTACTGGAACAGAAACATCAAGAAAGACATTATCAGAAGACAATTCTTGGACATATACTTGGAATAATTTACCAAAGTATGATTCAAATGGACAAGAAATAAATTATAGTATATCTGAAGTTTATACTGATGTAATTACAGCTAGCGTTGATAGTGCAGCAACTTATGTTGCTCAAGTATTAGGAAATGCCGTTGAAGGATTTACTGTAAAAAATACCCACACACCATTAACGGAAAGAACAGTTAAGAAAGTATGGGATGATAGTAATAACCAAGATGGTAAGAGACCAACAAGTTTAGTAGTAACATTAAGTGATGGGAAAACTGTTACACTTAATGAACAAAATGAATGGACAGCAACTATTACAGGTTTACCAGTATTTAATGGTAATCAAATAATCGTATACACTTGGAGTGAAGCAAGTCTTCCAGAAGGATACGAATTAACAGACACAAGTGTTAATGGATTAATAACAACATTAACAAATAGTTATGAACCAGAAACCACAAGTGCCACAGTTAAGAAAGTATGGGATGATGCAAATAACCAAGATGGTAAGAGACCAACAAGCTTAGTAGTAACATTAAGTGACGGACAAACTGTTACACTTAATGAACAAAATGAATGGACAGCCACAATAAGTGGATTACCAAAATACGAAAATGAAAATGGAACCGCAATTGTAAATGGAACATCAGTAGCCATTGTATATACTTGGAGTGAAGCAAGTCTTCCAGAAGGATATGAATTAACAGACACAAGTGTTAATGGATTAATTACAACATTAACAAATAGTTATGATCCAGAAACAACAAGTGCCACAGTTAAAAAAGTATGGGATGACGCAAATAACCAAGATGGAAAACGTCCAACAAGTTTAGTAGTAACATTAAGTGACGGTCAAACAGTAACACTTAATGAACAAAATGAATGGACAGCAACTATTACAGGATTACCTA
>CACZTI010000027.1 GCA_902783985.1 uncultured Erysipelotrichaceae bacterium
ATAGTGAGTATCTTTTTCTCACTACAATTATAATTATACTCAAAAATTAGCAGTTGTCAATACAAAGTGCTAATTTTTTATTCTTTTTGATATAGATTTAGAAATATTTAAATCCTAATATCTTAAAATTCAAAGAAATGAAAAAGGCTAAAATCTTCATTCTAATCTTAACGGAATATTACTATATTCCGAGTTATCTAATACTAATCTACCTATTTTTATTTTACAACATTATACATATCATATAACCATTCTAACGTATCTTTATTATCTTTTAATTCATTAAAATTATTATCATAAAATTTCTTTCTTTGATTATATAAATATTTAATCATATATTTTCTTTCTTCAATGGTTGCATGATGTATTCTTCTATGACAAGTTGGACATAAAAGAAAGAGATTATCTTTATTATTTATTAATTCTTCTATTTTTTCATTATCTTTATTTTTCTTAATTAGATTTCTTTCTACTAAATGATGTCTTTCAATATAATTAAAACCATTTTCTTCTTGGAATGTTTGACATTTAAATACATCTTTAAATGTACACACACAAAATTTATCATTAAATAAATTATGAATTGTACTTAATCTTTTATATCCTTCACTTAAGGCTTCATCAATGTCATAAATTAATTTTTTATGTTTTTCTTTATCTACATGTAAATAACTAAATTGTCCTTTTTCTGGAATTAATTTATATTTATATCTTAAATTATTTAAAGAAAATCTTTCTGGATCATCAAAGGCAATACACTTTAAATTTAATTCAATATATTTTTCATATTTTTTTGCATCTTTAAAAATAGATTTTTTATTTATTGTATCAGTTTTATCATTATAATCAGAAGCTATTACATTACCAACAAAAAAGATTCTACTACTCTGATCTGGTAAGTTAGAATAATATATATAACATATATCTCCTTCTTTAACTTTATGGTATCCTTTTGTACCAATATTAATATGCCAATAAACATTACCGTTATTTTTTTCTTCATCAACTAATTCTTGAAAATTATTATCATGATAATTAGCAGTACTTGCTGTAAAAAAATGATATTCTTTATTATTTTTCATAAATCCTCCACTAAATTTATTATAACATAAAAAAACGGATAATCCGTTTTTAATATCATATTTTTAAATAAATATAATCATAAGTATATCAGATATCAAATGACATAAACCATGAGATATCATTGCATAACCTATTCCATATTTTCGATATAGGTAACCAAAGCATAAACCTAAACCGCCGTTAAATAAGAAACATCTAATAATTATTATTGGTGTTAAGGTAGTCATAGTTAAAGTTGATGGAAGATGCCCTGCTGCAAAAAGTAATGATGATATAATATTTGCAATTATAAAAACAATAGTTGGTATTTCTTTTTTATTTTTATAGAATTTAGATATTATAAATATTATTAATGACATAAAGAATAATCGCATCATGACTTCTTCAATGATACCACCAACCAGTAATCCTCCAATTATTTTATAAATTGTAGGTTTTACGGTATATTGTTCAAGTACCCATGTATTTAAAGAACCAAATATTAATTTATCTCCTGGAAATAAAATTAAGGCCCCAATGATAGTAATAATTATTGTTGTAATCAAAGCTTTTTTATTTATTTTAAATTCTTTCCATAGATTAATTTTTTTAGATAATATGATACCGATACTGGCAAGAATTAATCCAAATAGTATTCCATATTGAATCATAGAAGATATAGCAACCATTTCTTTAGTAACATTTTGGTTTTGTAATTCTTTTAATAAATCAATAGATAAGGAATCATAACTATATAATCCAAGACAATAACCACCTATTAGTCCACTAATTAATACTAATAATAAGAATTTAAAATGATCTTTTATAAACTTTTTCATTATTCATTATCTCCCTTACTCATAACTTTTTTAGACCAGCTTCTTTTACCACATTTAGGGCATTTTAAATATCTTGTTATATTTAAATGAGGAGAAAACATTATTTTCCAATAAGAATTTGGAACATATCTATGATGACATTTCCTACATTCATAATATCCAGCATTTATTTCAAGTTTAAAAGCATATAAAGCTACAATAACTAAAATGGCGGTAGATATAGCAACAATAATACCAAATAGAGTTCCTTCTTTTAATGTGTATGCTGCAAGTAATATTATTCCAATATAAAATATAACTGTAGTAATAGCTAAAACATACATATCTGTTATCATCTTTTTGTTTTTTAATTCTTCTTGTTTAGCAAGTTCTAATAATAACTCTTCATTTTTCTTTTCATAGTCTTTCATATTAATCTTTTCACCATTTAAAAGTTCATTTACATTTATATCAAGGATATTACATAAATCAAGCATTTTATCAGCATCTGGTAAAGATAAACCTCTTTCCCATTTGGATACTGCTCGATCAGTTATATTTAGTTTTTCTGCTAATTCACTTTGAGTAATCTTTTTGTCTTTTCTTAAATTAGCGATAAATTTTCCTATCTTAATTAAATCCATAAACTTTTCTCCTTTCATGACTTAATTATATAATAAGACATTTATTAATTACACATACTGTTGGTTGAGTTATTATTTTCTTATCCACAAGTAAACGCCATCTTGATTTTCTGGTTTATATTTTAAACCACATTTTATATAAAATTCTCTATTGTTAGCAGTAGGACTTGCTTCTAATTGAAAACAACATCCATCTTTTACCATATTCTCTAATTCTTTAATTAGTGATGTTACTATTAATTTCCCTACTCCTTTATTTTGATATTCTTTTAATACCATAATGTCTGTTAACATTCCTTTTAATGCACCATCACCAACTATTCTTCCAACACCGATACATTTATCATTATCAAAAACACTAATATTTATCATTGATCCTTTTATGGCATTTTCTACTAATTTTTTTGGTATCATATTCCAATTTAAACTCTGACGAATATTAATAAAATCATTAGCGTTTATTTCTTTCTTTACTAAAAAATTCATATATAAATCACTCCTTTTTTATTATAACATATTTTAATAACAAAAAATAACTAAGAAGATCTTAGTTATAATAAAACATCTAAAGCCATCATAATAATAAATCCTATAATAACACATGTTGATATAAAACCTTTGTGTTCATTAGTTTCACATTCTGGTAATAATTCACTTGATACAACATATATCATAGCTCCGGCTGCAAGTGCAAGACAAAATGGTAAAATAATTCTTACTTTTAAAACTAATAAAGCTCCTAAAATACCAGCAATTATTTCGACAATACCACTAAAAGTACTATAAAGAAAAGCTTTACTTCTCGACATTCCTTCTCTTCTTAAAGGAACACTAATTGCAGCTCCTTCAGGGAAGTTTTGAATACCTATTCCTAAAGCAAGAGCAATGGCAGACTCTACTGTAGCTCCAGAAAAATGATACATGATACTACCAAAAGCAACTCCGATTGCCAATCCTTCTGGAAAATTATGTAAACTGATAGATGAAGTTAACATAAAACATCTTTTCTTTTTAGTAGATATATCTTTGTGTAAATAACTAATTATTTTATCAGTTAATAAAATTAATAAACCTCCACATAAAAAACCAATTGATGTAACTAGAACCTTATTCATTCCTAAACTTTCGGCCATAGAAAGAGATGGATTAATTAAAGAAAAATAAGAAGCTGCTAACATAATACCACTTGATAACGCTAACATAGCATCTAAGATTAATTTATTTATTTTCTTAAAAAAGAAGACAACTGATCCACCTAACATTGTGACAAAGCATGTAAACATTGTTGCAAGTAGTGACATTAAAATAGGATTATCACTTATATTTAACATAAAACCACCATTTATATTCTATTGAATATTAAAAATAATGTTTAGGTAAAAGATTAGAAAAAGAAATTTATCTTGTAAAGATATAACAATTTTATAAAAATAATGGTATAATAATTTTGAAAGGATATTGTAAATGAAAACGATTAAAGATTTTGATTTAAATAATAAAAAAGTTATTATAAGAGTTGATTTTAATGTACCAATGAAAGATGGTAAAATAGTAGATGATACAAGAATTCGTGAAAGCCTAGAAACAATTAATTATGCAATAAATCATAATGCTAAAGTAATTTTATTATCTCACTTAGGAAGAGTTAAAGAAGAAAAAGATGTTTTAGATAAAACATTACTTCCTGTTAGTAAAAGATTAGAAGAATTATTAAATAAAAAAGTTATTTTTATTAATAAAACAAGAGGTAGTGAAATAGAAGATACTATTAATAATATGAACAATGGTGATGTTCTTTTATTAGAAAATACAAGAATTGAAGACTATCCAAATAAATTAGAAAGTAATAATGACCATGAACTATCTAAATATTGGGCTAGTTTAGGAGATATCTTTATAAATGATGCTTTTGCAGTGAGTCATAGAAGTTGCGCTTCAATCGTAGGTATTGCAAGTATCTTACCATCAGGTATTGGATTTTTAATTCAAAAAGAACTTCTTAATATGTTACCAGTTATTAATAATCCAAAGCATCCATTTGTAGTTATTATGGGTGGAAGTAAAGTTAGTGATAAAATTGGAGTTATCGATAATTTAATAGATAAATGTGATTATATCTTAATTGGTGGTGGAATGAGTTATACATTTCTAAAAGCTAAAGGAATGGAAATAGGTAAATCTCTTTTAGAAGAAGATTATCTTGACTATTGTAAGAATTTGCTTCATAATACTAAGAAGATTATTTTACCAGTCGATCATGTTGTTTCTAAAAACATGGAAGATGATAAACCAGTAATCAAAGAAAACATTGATACCGATGATATTGCTTTAGATATTGGTCCAGAGACTATCAAATTATTTAGAGAATATCTTGATAAAGCCGAAACCATTATTTGGAATGGACCTGTTGGTATGTATGAAAACAAACTATACCAAAATGGTACAAAATCTTTATGTGAATCATTTAATAAAGATAAAACAATTATTATTGGTGGTGGTGATACCGCAGCTTGTATTAATACTTTAGGTTATAGTAATCGTGTTACTCATATATCTACAGGTGGTGGAGCATCACTAGAGTTATTGGAAGGAAAGGATTTACCTGGTATTAAGGTTATAGGTGAATAAATGAAATTAATTATTGCAAATCATAAAATGAATTTATTAAGTAATGATATTGATGAATATATAAGTTTCTTTGAAAAGAATAACTATTCTAATGTTTATTTTGCTCCTTCTAGTATTTATCTTTCTAAATTTGTTGATAGTGGTTTAAATACAGTATCACAAGATGTGTCATGTTATGAATTTGGAGCTTATACAGGAGATATTTCCGCAAGTCAATTAAAGTCTCTTGGAGTTAATTATTCAATTGTTGGTCACTCTGAAAGAAGAAAATATTTTCATGATGATGAGATGGTTAATCTAAAAATAGCAAGATGCTTAGAACAAGAAATTATCCCTATTCTATGTATTGGCGAGAATAAAGAAGAAAAAGATAATGATAAAGTAAGTGATGTTTTAACTAATGAAATAGATGAGGCTTTTAAAAATATTAAAGGAGAATTCTTAAAAGAAGTTATTATTGCTTATGAACCAATTTGGGCAATTGGAACTGGTGTTATTCCAACAAACAATGATATTGATAGTATCGCAAGTTTTATTAAAAATTATGTATCTGTTAAATATGGTTTTGATATTAAAGTATTATATGGTGGTAGCATTAATAATAAAAATATTTTAGAACTTGAAAAATTAGAAAAAATAGATGGATATCTAATAGGAGGTACTTCTTTAAAGAAAGAAGAATTTAATGAATTAATCGAAAATGTCAAGTAAGGGGGCTTTATGAAAAATAAAATAGCAAATCTTAAAATAATGGTTAAAAAATATAAACCAGATGGAATTGATTGGATGAACTTTGTTTTAACAAGAAAAAATCCCTTTACTTTTCATCATATAATATCAAGAAGTAATGGTGGTGAAGATACGGTAGAAAATGGTGCTATTCTTACAAGACGTGCTCATGATCTTATTCATATTTTAGAATATGCATGTCCAGAAGCTTACACTGATTTACAAGAAGTATTTATGGAGATAAATGCAAGTAACAAACCACCTACCTTTGAAATATTAAATAAAATAGATGATATCTTATATAATTTATTTAATCATGAGAAATATGAATTTTTAGTCGATATTAATTTAGCAAATTTTGCCAATATTTACTATAATCATGAAAAAAAAGCAGTAAAACAGTCAAGAAAATAGACAAATTGTGTCAATTCGACATAATTTGTCTTTTTTCGCTCTAGCATTATTTTAAAAGTTATACTATAATCATAATTGCGTGTAGTATGAAAGGAAAAAAAATGAAAAAAATTAATTTACTAATTGTCGATGATAATAAAAGTTTAGTCGACATGGTTAAGGAGTACTTTAGTAGTCACGCAGTAATCGAAGTAAAAGATGTTGCTTACAATGGAAGAGATGCTTTAACTCTTCTTAGTAAGAATAAGTATGATTTAGTTTTACTTGATTTAATTATGCCTGGTATGGATGGCATAAAGTTACTTGAAGAATTACACAAAAGAGAAATAAGTACAAAAATTATTGTCTTAACTTCTTATAATTCTCCAGAAGTAATAAGAAAAGTTTCTGGTTTAGGAATTAAATATTTTATGCTTAAGCCATTTGAACTTGCTGATTTAGAGGATAAGATACTGGAATACTCTAATAGTGTTATTGATAATAGAAGAACAATTGATCTTTATTATAGTAATTTACAAATATCAATAGCTAAACTATTACATGAACTTGGTGTTCCTTCTCATATTAAAGGTTATGATTATCTTACAGAAGCGATTAATTTAATATATAGTGATAATAATTATAAAGGTGCTATAACGAAAGAATTATACCCTACTATTGCTAAAAAATATAATACAACAGCTTCCCGTGTTGAACGAGCAATGAGACATGCTATTGAACTTAGTTGGACTAGAGGTAATTGGGAACTAATTGAAGATATCTTTGGATATAGTGTAGATGTTGATAAAGCTAAAGCAACTAATTCAGAATTTATTGTTACTATAGCTGATAAAATAAAATTAGAACAATATGAAGGTTCATTAAAATGAAAAAGTTCTCGATAAAAGAACTTTTTTTATTTTTTAGTTTGAATTAAGAAATATTCAAATATTTTACGATGTTTTTTAACTACTACTTCCAGGATTATTCCACATATTAGTAATCCAAAAGAAATTATTAACATAAATAGTGAAAAAATAAGGGTGGGAAATCTTGGAACAAGTCCCGTTTTAAAGTATTCGGTAAATACTGGTGTAGCAAAGAAAACAAATATTAAAAAGAAAAGAAAACTAATTATTCCAAAGAATGGAAATGGTTTATATTCTTTAAATAAACTAGCAATGGTTTTTAATACTTTAGCACCATCTGATACTGTATTAAGTTTAGATACACTACCTTCTGGTCTATCACGATAATTAACTGGTATTTCAATTAATTTCATATTTTTATCAACAGCATGAATAGTCATTTCCGTTTCTATTTCAAATCCTTTGGATATTATTGGAAAGGTTTTTACAAAAGAATAAGAGAAAGCTCTATAACCTGTCATAATATCTTTAACATTAGTTTTAAATAATTTATTAATTAACCATCTAACTATTCTATTGCCACTATTATGAAACATTCTTTTATTTTCCGTAAAGTAGGTACTTGATAATCTATCCCCTATTACCATATCATAATCATCATTAATAATTAGATCACACATTTCTTTAGCGTTTTCTTTGGGATATGTATCATCACCATCAATCATTAGGTAACAATCAGCATCAATATCTTTAAACATACTTCTTATTACATTACCTTTACCTTGTCTTGGTTCTTTTTTAACTATAGCCCCACTCTTTTTAGCGATTTCACTTGTTTTATCAGTAGAATTATTATCATATACATAAATATCAGCATTTGGTAATACTTCTTTGTAATCTTTAATTACTTTAGCAATTGTTTTCTCTTCATTATAACATGGTATTAATACCGCAATTTTTTTATTTTTCATTTACTTCACCTCTTTTTAATGACATTATTAGAAATATTGGAGCAGTTAAATATAAACTGTAGACATACCTAAATTCACAGGCTACTGGTGTAGCGATTAAAAGGGTTATAAAAATACTTAATGGCATGATATAAATTAAGATGTTTCCCTTTTTATTAATAGTTATAAATAAACTTATTAAAATCAAATATAAACTGATAGCTAAACTACCAAAATTATAGTGAATAAAATCATTTATTTCTAATTTAAAATCAATGTATCTTGATAGAAATTCAGGTAATAATTCATGTCTTTCAATATCTAATTTACCTGCATAACCATCATTTTGTAAACCTTTTAAATATACCCAATATCTACCATAATTATGGTAATAATATCCACTTGTTTGTAATACATACGCATCTTTATATAATTTAATATTTTTTATTCCTAAATTAATCCATAATTTTAAATAATCTAATTTATGACTTTCTAAATAGTGATTAACATCATGATTTCTTATATTATCTTTAATAGGATTTGATATATGAAAATGGGTCTCATCATTTTTTATTTCATTGATATCGGCTATTTTACTAATTAAATTTAATTCTTCATCAGTTATATTACCATCTTTTCTTAGGACATAACCTACTTGTTGCAAAGGAATTGATATACTTTCTACAAAATCTGGTTGTTTTACTTTTAATAAAGATAATACGGGATACTTAAAGATTAAAACTACTGATAAAGAAATAATTATAGGGATAATAATCTTTTGAAATTCTTTTTTATATAATAGATAAAATAATATAACAAATATGATATAAGCATAAAAACCATTACTTCTTAAAAGACATATTAAAATACTTAAAAAGATAAAAATTATTTTATTTTTATTATTCCATTCTAATTGATTATGATAATGATTCCATAGAAAAATGGTTGTCAATAAAACAATATATGAAAATAAGATATCTTTCCAAATAGTTACAGAATATATGGCATTATATGGGGTTATAAAGAAGAATAACCAAATAAATAACACTATGTATTTATTAATATTATTTTTATATAAAATGTATGTTGTAAATGAAAATGTAAAACATGCGACAATCATTTGGAAAATAGTGTAAAGTAATAAACCAATATTACTATTACCAGTAAGAAGATTTCCTAAATCATAAAATATTTTAATAATCAAGGTGTGTAATACGGGATGATGATTAGAATAACTTATGTTCCCTACTATTTGAGATAATTGTTCGTATGAGTCATATGATACTACCCCAGGATATAATTTTAATAAATATGGTAAATAAAATAGAAACCCTATAATCATGGATATACTTATAAATTTCTTCATTGATATTTTTTTATTTTGAGAATCAATATTTATTTTATGATAATTCTTTTCTAATATATAAAATAATCTTCGAAGTATATAATACCATCCTAAATATTCAATTATTAAAATCATTAATTCATTAAAATTAAATTTATTGATATCTAAATTGCCTATAGTAAACATTAATGAAAATATTAATGATATAATGGTAATTCTTTTATTATTTTTAAAGTTTTTAGTATATTGATATAGTATAATAATCAATATTAATGATAAATATGGACTTATATTAGATAAACTAATAAAACTCATAAAATAAAACATTAACATTATCAAAATAATTTCTATTATTTTTTTATACTTCATATTTTCACAACCCATAATGATTATAAACTAAAGTTTAATTTATTACAATAGAAAAAAATTGATATTTAAATTATTGTAAATACCAATTTTATTTTTTATATTTTCTTTTATACACTTTATACATAAATTTGGAAATAATTATATCAAATTCACCAACATATTCAATAATTGTTGAATTAAAACCTACTTTACTTAATAAAGCTCTATAATATTTAGAATTAGGATTAAAGTTTCCAGTAATAGAACCAAGATTTAAATATTTCAAATTCTTTTTACCAAAATACTTCATCATTTCATAATTAAGTAAGGCATTTACATGATATTTATTGTATTCAGCATCTTCATAATTTATTAAAACATTAGCGCCACTTGCTTCTTCAATACATAAACTACATCCACAAATAATACCTTCTGGATATTTTGATAAAAGTTTTGTTGATTCAATAACATCTCTTTTATAGGCTGCTAAATATTTATCAGAAGTTATTTTATCATTTACTGCTTTAGGAATATTATATTTTACAGAATCCCCACTACTAATAATATTAGAAAGAATATTATTTTTTTCTTCTTCACTATTATATAGCTTATTAGCGTTAAAAGTATATTTATTAGTATCAATAAAAGCATAAAAAATCTTAATTTTTTTTGATGGATAAAAAGCATCTTTTAAACATTGAAAATATTTTTTTGTTTTTCTAATATTACTTTTTCTTAAAAATTCATAAAATTTATCAATATCAACTGTTTCATCTTCAGTAACAGTAATTGCCATACTATTAGCGTAACTTATTTGTTCTTTAACTTTATTATCAAAATTATTAAAAATAATTCTAGCATCATTATTTAATTTAGCAAAAACATTCCATCTAGGTAATAATGATTCATCATATAAATTAAATCCTAAATGTTCATAATCATTATTTTTAAAATTATTTAAAATAAGATTAACATTATTATTAAATTTTATAATATTTCCCTCTTTATCTCTTTCACTTGCTATAATAGGAGGATCTATTTTTACAAAAATAAATTTTTGTTTTTTTAACAACTTTCTTAATTCACTTGTAACATTATTAACTAATTCCTTATCATCATAATCAATTAATATACCTCTTGGAGCGTAAGCATATTTTCTTTTCCAGAATAATTCTTTATAAAGAAACATTGATGCTCCAATCATTTCATTACTATCATCATAAAAACCTAGATAACTAACTGAATAATTTTCTGTTACTTTTTTAAATTCAGCATATTCAGGACTTTGATAATAAGTATTATATTTGTGATTTATTGAAAAGTTATCAAATTCTTCTCGGGAAATGGTTACTATTCTCATAACATCACCTTGTCCTATATAGATATTATAAATGAAAATTACTCTAATATCAATAAATATTTATTTTTTTGAAAAGAAAAATTTACAAAATAGTCAAAAGTGTGATATCATATATGTATAATTAATAGAGGTGAATGATGAATAAATTAAATATAAATATAAAAAAGAAAAACACTTCTTTTTTTAGTAAAATAAATAAATGGTATAAAAAAAATATTAAAAAAAATAAATTAAAACTTAATTTATCAGAATCAATATTTGTTATGATAATTACCTTTCTAATTGGATTAATTATTGGTGGAGTTGTCATGTATGGTAAAGGACCTTTTGGTTCTGATAAATCTTTTAATCAGTTTATTGCCACATATAATGAAATAAATGATTTTTATTATAAAGAAGTTGACTCAGAAAAACTATTGGAAGCTGGAATTAAAGGAATGGTTAATTATTTAGGTGATCCATATTCTACTTATATGAGTGTTGAGACAGCTAATGAATTTAATGAAGAAGTTGAAGGTGTTTATCACGGAATTGGAGCTGAAATAATTTTAAAAGAAGATAATACTATTCATATAGGAAAAGTATATGAGGATTCTCCAGCAGAAAAAGCAGGTCTTAAAACTGATGATATCTTAATTAAGGTTAATGGTGAAGATGTCAAAGGATTATCACTTAATGATATTGCTAGTAAAGTTAAAGGTGATGTTGGAACAAATGTTAAAATTACTATTAAAAGAGAAAATGAAGAAAAAGAACTTACTTTAACAAGAGATAATGTTGATACCATTAGTGTTACTGGTGAACTTATCGAAAAAGATGAAAGAAAAATTGGTTATTTAAATGTCTCTATTTTTGCAGCTAATACTGCTAAGCAATTTGAAAATGAATTAAAAAAATTAGAAGAAAAGAAAATTGATTCTTTAATTATTGATCTTCGTAATAATCAAGGAGGTTACTTAAATTGTGTAACTGATATTATATCTTTATTTATTAAAAAAGGTCTACCTATATACGAACTTAAAATTAAAGATGATATTGAAATAGTTTATGATAAAACTGATGAAGAAAGAAAATATAAAATAGTAGTATTAGTTAACTCAACATCTGCCAGCGCTAGTGAAGTATTATCAGGAGCATTACAAGAAACATATAAAGCAACCATTATGGGTACAAAAACATTTGGAAAAGGAAGAGTTCAAAAAGTATATGCATTACCTAGTGGAGCATTAGTAAAATATACTTATCAAGAATGGTTAACACCACTTGGAAATTATATTGATGGTAAAGGAATTACTCCTGATGTTGAAGTTAAATATGTTATAAATGATAAAGGTATTGATAATCAAAAAGAGGAAGCGATAAAATATCTTTTAAATAATTAGGTGTTTATGAATAAGCAAGATATATATAAAATTATAGGATACAATGGTGTATATAATAACAATGTAAAAAAAGCCATAAGAAAATTATTAAAAGAAAATCATCCAGATAATGGTGGTGATGTCGATAAATTTAAGATTATTAATGAAGTAAAAAAAGAATTAGAAAATCATAAAGTTTCCATCGTTATTGATAAACCTGATACTACTAAAACAATCGATGATATAGATTATTCGTATTGCGAGAATAGAAAAAAAGAATTGAATAGCAAAAAAAATGTATTAATTAAACAATTAGATAATATTAAGAATGATTTAAAACTTAATATTATGGAATATGGTATATTATATAATAATAGTTTAGATAAAGAAATACTATTATATAACAATGATAAAAAAGAAAATCACTTAATGATATTAATATGTTGTATTATAACAATGATGATATTAAGTTTAGGATTACTAATTATTACTAAAAAAAGTTATTTACTATTAATATTAGGATTACTGTTATTATTATTAATTATGTGTATCATGGTGTTCTTTAAAAAAATAAAAATGAATACATTAGACAAAAATGAGAAATTAAAGAACTATTTTGACACAGTAAATGAAATAAAGATAAGTAAGAAAATAAAAAAAGAATTAAATAATCAAAAAATAGAATTAGAAAGAAAACTTAATCAAATTAATAATGATATTAGATTTTATGATAATATATTAAAAAATAAATAAGAAAAGAAGGGATTGTATGAAAATAATAAAAAAGATTATTACTATTATTATGGCATTCTTTAAGAAATTATTTCATAAAGGTAAAGGACAAAGGGTTAAAAAGAAAACTATTTCAGTTAAAAAGAATCAAAAAGTTATTATACCTCTTGCTAAATTACCAGAGTGTTTTTATGTTGATGATGGAAGTAAAGAAAATATAATTAATTCTCTAAAATTAATTTATGAAAGATTAAATTCTAATAATGATGATGATCAAAATACTTTAATGGAAAAAATGGAATTAAAGAGTTTTCATGATAATCTCATTCATGATAATATTAATAAAAATTATAACTATATTATAATTAATGATTTAATAAATAATGTCAATAAGATTAATATTTCATATTATTTAGAGTCACAACTTGATAACCTATGTGATAATATTTTAAGTATTAAAAATATCAATAATATTGAAAATGAAAAGATCATTAAATTCAGTGAATTATTTAAAGAAATAATTAAAGAATCAGATGATTATATTGTTAAAAAAACAAAAGAAGAATATGACAAAGTAAATTATATTACTATTAGTAATGTAATTATTGATGAAGTTAATAAAGATATTCAAAAATTAGATGATGATCTTAATAGTCATAAACATAATAAATATTATTATGATAAGAAAATTAGAAAATTAAAGAAAAGAATTATTGAACTTGAAAGAATTAAAGAAAAAGATTTGGTATGGAATGAAATTTTAATTTTAAGAAATGATTTTTATACTAAAAGTAAAGATAAATATGATTTATTATATAATGATGAAGTCTACATTAATCTAATGAAAAAATGTGATTTAATTCTAAATAAAGTAAACAAAAAAGTTGTTGATATAAAGACAGATAAAAAAGAAGATATAAAAATCGAAAAAAACAATGATAAAAAGAATGAAATATTAGCCTTAAAAATATATAAAAGATACGAAGATTTAGCGATAGCTAGAAAGAAAATATTATTAAATGAAAAGAAATTTATTTATCCCAATAGTAAAGAAGAATTAATTAAATATCTTGATAGTTTATATAGTGATTTTTTAAAGAGAGATACATCATCCGGATTTAATTATCAAAGGAATTTAATTAAATATAAAACTGTTATTTTAAATAATAATTTAACTAAAATCATTTGTGGTATAACAGGTGATGGTTATATACCATTTGAACATATTAACACAAAAATGGATTTAATATTACATGATACTTATAATAAAAAACAATATTTAGAATTAGTTTTACATCAAAAAGATAATTATGAAAGTGATAATAGTATTAAAGTAGATGAAAAAATTAATAAATTATTAAATAAAGAAAATGGTATTGATGTTAATAAAGAGAAAAATAAAAAATATGTTAAAACAAACAATAATAAAAGAAAAGTAAAATAATTACTTTTCTTTTTTCTTTTGAATATTATAAGTTATTTTTCTTAAGGTTTTACGAGATAGGAATCGTCTTCCAAATAAAGCAAGTTTCATATATGTTCCCGGGATAATTACTACTTTTTCCTTAAACATCATGTCAATAGCATAACGGGCAACATCACGACTATTCATAGCTTTAACTGAAAAATTAACATTGGCTACTTTATTAAAATTGGTATCAACTGGTCCAGGACATAAACTTGATATAACAACATTACTCTCTTCTCTCCTTAACTCTTCATTAATAGCTTCTGTTAGGTTATTAACATAGGCTTTAGTAGCATAATAAGTTGACATTAATGGACCTGGTCCAAAAGCTGCACTGGATGCAACATTTAAAATATAGCCACTATTTCTTTTTTTCATATCACGAAGAAATAATTTTGTTAATAAATGTACTGCTACTATATTGGTATTAATCATTTCAAGTTCACGATTTAAATCTGTTTCATAAAATTTACCAAATAATCCAAAACCTGCATTATTAATTAGAATATCAACATTGTCTTCTTTTGTTAAGACATATAATTCTTTAACTTTGGTAATGTCCGATAAATCAGCTACAATGACTTTAGTATCAACTTTTAAACCATTTTGAAGTTTTTCTAATTGTTCTTTGTTTCTTCCTACAAGTATTAAATCTACTTTAAGTTCTGCAAGATAGATTGCCATTTCTCTTCCAATACCACTACTTGCTCCTGTTATTAAAGCTCTCATTTTCATCACCTATTTTAAGTATAACATGAATTTTAAAATATTTCTAGGTATTAATAACACACAATTAATTTTTTTTAGAATAGTTTATATTAGATAATAAATAA
>CACZTI010000028.1 GCA_902783985.1 uncultured Erysipelotrichaceae bacterium
AAAGTAGGATTTTTAACAGTAGATGAAGAAATACTAGCAGGAAGAACATGGTCAACAGGAATGCAAGACTACCTATATAACAATAGTTATTGGTGGTTGGACTCTCCTAATCGCTTTAATAGTGGTAGTGCTAATGAGTTCATTGTCGATCGTGCTAATAGTGCTAGTGTCAGCTACTATGTTAATAGTAGCAGTGGCTTGCGTGCTGTCGTTTCCATCACATCTAATACGGTGATTACAGGAGGAGATGGAAGTCAAGGAACACCTTGGATAATAGGTTAGATAAATAAAGTGATGTGAGAGTATTTCTCACAAAGTTAAAATAGAATCTTATAAATCTTATATAATAAAAAGTACAATTTTATTTATATAGAATCTCTATTGTGAAAACAATAGGGATTTTTAAAATATTTAGTATTATTTATATGAAAAATAATACATTTATGATATTATATATATGTTTATTGAGAGGTGTATATGGATTATACTGATAAAGTAGTTTTAATTACATCAGGGTATAATGGTATTGGAAAAGAACTTGTTATTGGTTTTGTTAAAAATTATGCAAAAGTTATTGTTACATATCATAATCATTATGAGGAAACTCTTGATTTAGTAAATGAAATTAAAGAGGAATATGATTCTTTGATTGATATATATTATTTAGATTTATGTAAAGAAGAGTGTATAATAGATTTGTATAATTATGTAAACGATAAATATGGTAAGTTAGATATTTTAATTAATAATGCTTCTTTATCAATGGATAGTTATTATCTTGATAAAACAAAGGATGAATTTATGAAAGTTTTAGAAACAAATGTTGTTGGAACTTTTTTAATGATAAAGTATTTTAATAATTTAATGAATAATGGCTATATTTTTAATATTTCAAGTACTGATGGTATTGATACTGGTAATGTTTATAGTATTGATTATAATGTTTCTAAAGCTGGAATCAATATGCTTACTAAAACTATTGCTATTGATAATCCAAATAAAATATATAGTATTTGTCCTAATTGGGTTGATACTGAAAGTACTAGAAGTATGGATAAAGATTATTTAGATAGTGAACTAAAAAGAGTTGGTCAAAATAAATTAATAAAACCTCAAAAAATATTTGAAGTTATTAATAAAACAATAAAAGATAATATAAAAAGTGGTAGTATTATAAGAATAGAAGGTGAAGATAATGAATAATTTAGAAAATATCATAAAAAATGTTGATGAAAGAATTATTAAAGAAAATATATTTCAAAGAATAGATGAATTAGAATCTTTTTATAGTAATAAAATTTTAAATGCTTTTAAAAAATATCAGATTAGTGAAACTGATTTTCATGGAACAACTGGTTATGGATATAATGATACTGGAAGAGATAAAATAGATATGGTTTTTGCTGATATCTTAGATAGTGAAAAAGCATTAGTACGTAATCAATTTATATCAGGTACACATGCTCTTACAGTAACTTTTTTTGGATTATTAAGACCTGGGGATGAACTTTTATATATTTCAGGTAGACCATATGATACCTTAGATGAGGTTATTGGTTATCGTGATAATAATAGTTCTTTAGCATCATTTGGAATAAAACATCATCACATTGATTTAATTAATAATGATTTTGATTATGATAGTATAGAAAGTTATTTAAATAATCATAAGGTTAAGGTTATTGCTATTCAAAGAAGTAGAGGTTATTCAAATAGAGATGCTATAAACTTGGATAAAATAAAAAAGGTTGTTAAATTAATAAAAGAAATTGATTCAAATATTATCATTATGGTAGATAATTGTTATTGTGAAATGACAGATTTTTTAAATCCTACATCAAAAGAAATAGGTTGTGATATTATGGTAGGATCTTTAATAAAAAACCTTGGTGGTGGTATTGCACCAAATGGAGCTTATGTTGCTGGAAGAAGTGATTTAGTTGATTTAGTAGCTGAAAGATTAACAGTACCTGGACAAGGTGCGGAAGTAGGTCCTAGTATCAATGTTAATAAATTATTTTTACAAGGACTTTATATGGCACCAATGGCTGTATCAAGTAGTTTAAAAACCAATATTTTTGCAAGTATGATGTTAGAAGAATTAGGTTATCGTACTAATCCTAAATATGATATGGAACATGTTGATATTGTTTTAGCAATTACTTTTAATAATCCTAATAAATTAATATCATTTGTTGAAGGTATTCAAAATAAAAGTGCAATTGATAATTATATTAAACCTATTCCTAGTGATATGCCAGGTTATGCTGATAAAATCATTATGGCTAGTGGTAGCTTTGTAAGTGGAAGTAGTATAGAAATAAGTTGTGATGGACCTCTTCGTGAACCTTATATAGCTTATTTACAGGGAAGTCTTACTTATCAATATGGAAGAATTGCGGTTATTAATGCTATAGAGAGGGTTATCAATGAAAAAGAATAAATTAGATATTATTTATGAAGATAAAAGTATTATTGTAATAAATAAACCATCTCATATGTTAACAATTAGTACAGATAATGAAAAAGAAAAAACTTTATTTCATGAAGTTTTAATGTATGAAAGAAGAAAGAATAAAAATAATAAAATATTTATCGTACATCGTTTAGATAAAGATACATCTGGGTTAATAGTTTTTGCTAAATCATTAGAGATTAAGAATAAATTACAAGATAATTGGGATAGATTTAAAAGAGAATATGTGGCTGTAGTTCATGGTGTTACTAAAGATAAAGAGGTAATTAAAAGTTATTTGGCTGAAACTAAAACATTACAGGTTTATGAAACAATGGATAAAAAAATAGGGAAACTTTCAATTACTGAATATGAAAAAATTAAATCTAATAAAAAATTATCTTTAATTAAAATAAATATTAAAACAGGAAGAAAACATCAAATTAGAGTTCAATTAAATAACAAAGGATACCAAATTGTTGGTGATAAAAAATATGGTAATAGTAAATTTGATCCATTAAGAAGACTATGTTTATGCGCTAATTATCTAGAAATAATTCATCCTGTAACAAATAAAAAAATATCTTTTAAATTAGATATTCCTAAAGTATTTATAGATTTATTAGGTGATATAAATGACTGATATTGCAAATAAAATTAATAAATTTAGATATACATTAGTTAATAATTTTAATAATCTTGATTTAGGAAATTTTTATAGTAATTTAGATAGTTTAAAGATTATAAAATCTACGGATGAAATATATGGAAAATTAAGTTATTATACAAATAGTTATTATAATTGTGAAAAAAATATCATAATTATTAAAAAAAATAAAATAGATGATATGGTTTTATATCATGAATTATTTCATATGGCGAGTAATATAACTATAAATAATAATATTAGAGATGGTTTTTATATTAATCAGGGTGATATTAATATAGGTTTTGGTATTAATGAAGGATATACGGAATATTTAACAAGAAAATATTTTGGTGATAATCATACATGTACATATGAATTTGAAGTTACTATTGCTAAAAATATTGAAGATGTTATCGAAAATAATAAAATGATATCTTTCTATTTAAGAGGTGAATTAGAGTCATTAATAAATGAATTAAGTAAATATGCTTATATAAATGATGTTATGAGATTTATTAATAACGTTGATTATGTTTATCATCATCTTTATGATGAAGAAAGAGAAAGCAAGATAATTAATATTGTTAGTAAAATTAATATTTTTTTGGTAAAGATAAAAATAAAAAAATATTTAGATATATATGATTTAGATTATCTAAAAGAAAATAAAGATGAATTATTAAAAATAAAATATAATAATCAATATTTTAGTAAATTTAATGCTATTCAAGATGAGAATTTTTTTAATTATATTTTTTCAAAATTTAAAAGTAAAAGTAAATAATTCGACAAATAATGAAGAATAATTATTTATAATATTATTGTGATATTATGAAAGTTAAAATATTTGATTTAGAAGATGAAACTGATTTAGAAAAAGAAATTAATAAATTTTTAAAAGATAATGATATTGAAGTTATTGATATTAAATATCAAGTATCATCTAGTATTTTTAGTGAAGAACAAATATTTTGTTTTTCAGCTATGATTATTTATTATTAAATAATATGCATGTCATTAACATTTTCAATTTGGTAATTATTATAATTATTATTATTTTCTAAATTTTGAATTCTTTTATCAAGAATTCGGATGTTTTTTTCTATTCTTTCGATTTTATCATATATTTTATCTAATTCATTTTCATTATAATTATTATATTGGGAATTAAAATTATTATAGGGGTTAATAAATGGTATTTCATTATACATAAAAAGACCTCTTTTCATAATTATTATATGTAATTTATAAAAATGTGTTATAATATTTTACGGAGTGGTTATGAGACAGAGAAATGTAAAAAACAAAAAAGAAATTATTAATAACTCAAATTATATTATTTTAGATGCAAATAAATTAAAAGGATCTTGGAATAATGTATTTCAAAATAATAATCCTATATATCTTGAGATTGGTATGGGAAAAGGAGATTTTATATTAGAAAATGCTAAGAGATATCCTAATATCAATTTTATTGGAATAGAGAAATTTGATAGTATTATAGCTTTGGCGATTAAAAAAATACCTGAAGGTATTAATAATTTGAAATTAATTAGAATGGATGCAATGAATATTGGTGATGTTTTTGATAAAGAAATAGATAGAATATATTTAAATTTTTCTGATCCATGGCCTAAACCAAGACATGAGAAAAGACGGCTTACAAGTAGTAATTTTCTAAATTTATTTGAAAGTGTATTTAAAAATAATAAAGAAATTATGATGAAAACAGATAATCGACATTTATTTGAATATAGTTTAATTTCATTTAATAATAATGATTATAAAATAAAAGAAATTAGTTTAGATTTACATAGTGATAATTGTGATGATAATATTGAAACAGAGTATGAAAGAAAATTTTCATTAAATAATAATGTCATTTACTATGTAAAAGTTGAAAAAAAGTAAATAATTTAAAAAAAATATATATTATAATATACAAAATATGTTATAATAACTATAAGAGTAGGTGAGAAATTGAAAAGGTTATTAATTACTTTACTCATTGTTAGTTTATTATTTATTACAGGATGTTCTGATGTATCAAAGGAAAGTACCGATGGTATTTTAAATAAACTATTGTATTTAGATAGTAATCTTAACAATACATATATGGAAGGTTTTAGTGTATATTTACCACATGGTACAAAGTTAATTGACAAAAATGATTTTAATTTAACTATTGGTAATGATAATAATGTTTATTATTTATATTTAGATGTTATATCATATCATTATAAAACTACTAAATCTTATAATATTGATGTTAACCATGTTTTATCTAAGAATATTAGTTATAATGGTAAAGTTGGTTTTATAGATATTCAAGAAATTGATGATAAGTATTATATAGTGTTAGAATATAATTATGCAAAAATGGAGAGTTTCATTAAAAAAGAGGATTTAAATGATTCATTGATTGTTATGAGTTCTATTATTTCTTCAATTAAATATAATGATGTCATTATTGATGATTTTGTAGGAGAAACAAATTCTAAATTTCAAGAAGAAAAGTTTAATATATTTAAATCTGATAAAAATGATGATAATTTCTTAAAATATGAAGATGAGTTTGGTACATATAAAGAAGATATTGTTATTAGTAATAATGATGATATAATAGATATAGATGAGATTGTAGAGTAGGAAGGTGACTTATGAAACTTTTAGACAAATTAAAAAATGCTTTTTTTGAAGAAGTTGAAGAGGATGAAGATACTGATACGATAGAAATTCCTAAGACTTATGCTAAAAAAGTTGAGGTTCCAAAAAAGAAAGTTAATTTTTTAAAAAAGAATGAAGATATTGATAATAATTTTTTAGAAGATGATGAAGAAGATAAAAAGGAAAAAGAAGAAGTTAAAGAAAAAGTTGTTGAAAAGAAAGTAAATCTTTATTCTAATGAAACAGAAGAAATACCAGTTGTTGTTGAAAAAGAAGAAATAGAAAAAGAAAATTTTAAAACAGTACCAATGGTTTTTGATGATGCGGATTTTGAAGCAGATATTAAAGAAGATTTTTCTAAATCATTTATTGAAGAAGATGAACCAAAAGATAATGAATATAAAATGCAAAATGATGAATATAATGATAGAGAAAAGTTATATCATAGAAGTGAGAATAATGATAATGAATATACTCATGACTATATAAGTAGTATGAGAGATAGTAATAATAATTATTCATATTCAAGAACCACTGTTTCAAAGACAGTAGAAAATAGAACTTTTAAACCTTCTCCTATTATTTCACCAATATATGGAATATTAGATAAAAATTATCGTAAAGAAGAAGTTATTACTAAAAGGGAGACAAGAATTGCTAGTACTTATAAAAAACCAGATGTAGATAGTGTTAGAAATCGTGCTTTTGCTAAAATTGATGAAGATAAAGAAGTAACAAAACCTATTTCAGAAATGGAAAAGAAAAAAGAAAATATTAATAATAAAAAAATATATGATGTTAATAATTCAAAACCACAAGTTAATAAAGTTACTTTAGCTGATGCTGATGAATATTATAATGATTTAGGTCTTGCATATAATGTTGATTATCGTGATGCATCACGTGGAAATACTAGAAGTGCTAAATATAATATTAAAGAAAAAAAGAATGAAAAGAAAGATGTCGATGATAGTTTATTTGATTTAATTGATTCGATGTATTCTAAGGAGGAATAAAAATGGATGTAACTTTTTTACAAATCTTACTATATGTTTTAGGTGCGGTATTGATGGTATGTTTAATTGTTTTAATTATTAAAATAATTTATACCGTTAATAGAATAAATTTTTTGTTAGATAATATTGAAAGGAAAGTTAGATCATTAGATAAAATATTTAATGCTATTGATCATTTTTCAGATTCCTTTTCTATGGCAACTGATAAAGTTGTTAATGGATTATTAAATTTAACTAATAAAATATTTAAGAAAAAGAAAAAAGAAAGAGAGGATAATTAAAATGGGAAAAAAAGGATGGGGAAAATTTGTTATTGGTGCTGGAATAGGAGCAGGATTAGGACTTTTATTTGCTCCTAAGAAAGGTAGCGAAACAAGAGCTGAATTAAAAGAAAAGGCTGATGAATTAGTAAAAAAGGCTAAAGAAATAAAGCCAGAGGATATTTCCAAAGCTTTTGAAAAGAAAGTTAATGAAATAAAAAAGGAACTTAAAGATTTAGACAAAGAAAAAGTTCTTAAAATTGCCAAAGAAAAAGGAGAACTTGTAAAAGACAAAGCAACTGATTTAGTTAATTTAGCTAAAGAAAAAGGTACTCCAATATTAGAAGATGCTGCAAATGAATTAAGAGAAAAAGCTTTAGTAGTTGCTAAAGAAGCTGTAAGCCGTTTAGAAAAAGAAGGAAAGTAGGAAAAAAGCATCTTTTGATGCTTTTTAATTTATATGGAAAATTTCAAATTTAAAAAGTCTTTTGGACAAAATTTCTTAAATGATAGTCATATTTTAGAAAATATTATTAAAGAATCACATATTAAAGAAAATAGTTTAGTAATAGAAATAGGTCCCGGAAGTGGAGCTTTAACTAAATATTTAGCAAAAGCTGCAAGTCAAGTTCTTGCTTATGAAATTGATAATAGACTTGAAGATATTTTAGATGATAATTTAATAGATATACATAATGTTGATATTATTTTTGATGATTTTTTAAATCGTAATATTAAAGAAGATATTGAAAAATATCAATATGATAATGTATATGTTGTGGCAAATATCCCATATTATATAACCACACCTATTATTATTAAATTAATTGAATCTAAAATTAATTTTACTTCTATTACCTTAATGATGCAAAAAGAAGTAGGAGATAGATTTACAGCAAGTGTTGGTAGTAGAGATTACTCATCAATTACAGTATTTTTAAACTATTATTTTGATGTGAAGAAATTATTTTTAGTAAGTCGTAATTCTTTTACTCCTAAACCTAATGTTGATAGTGTTGTGATATCATTAATAGGTAAAAAAGAAAAATATCATGTTGTTGATGAAGAATTATTTTTCAAAGTTGTTAGGGATGCTTTTCAATTTAAAAGAAAGAATTTACGTAATAATTTAAAAAAATATGATTTAGATAAAATTAGTAATGTTTTATCACAATATCATTATGATTTAACTGTTCGTGCAGAGAAATTATCGGTAGATATTTTTATAGAAATCGCTAATTCTCTTGCAAAAAAATAAAATATTTATTAAAAGTATGCATATAATTATTTGGAGATGATTATATGCTTTTTAATATTGGAGATTTAGTAAGTCGTAATTCATATCACAATGATATTATATTTGAAATAGTAGAAATAGAAGATGATGTAGCGATATTAAGAGGTGTTGATGTAAGACTTTGTGCTGATAGTTTGCTATCTGATTTAAAGAAAGTACAAAATATTAAAAATAATAATGATGATGATATGATGTTAGAAAGATTTACTGATATTAATTTAGATCGAAATCAATATTTTTATATTCCTGGTAGAATTACCCATCTTGATAGTGACAAGTCATTTCTTGATCGTTGTATTAAATTTTATGATAGTTTAAATATTAAAGCTAAGGGTATTAAGATGAAAGAGAATAAAATGGCTAGTGAAATACCAAAAATTATTGAAGAATATAAACCGGATATTTTAGTTATTACAGGACATGATGCATATTATCGTAAAATGGGTAATGAAGAAAATAATGATAATTATAAAAATACTAATAATTTTATTAATGCTGTTAGAGAAGCAAGAAAAATTAAATCCCATAATGATTTAATAATTGTAGCTGGAGCTTGTCAATCTAATTATGAAGAATTAATTAAAGCAGGAGCCAATTTTGCAAGTAGTCCTAAAAGAGTTAATATTCATGCATTAGATCCTGCTATTATTGCAAGTAGTGTGGCTTTATCTGATAAAAATAAACCAATTGATTTATTAAAAATATTAGATAAAACAAAATATGGTAAAGATGGAATGGGTGGAATAATTACCAATGGAACAATGTATGTGGGGTATCCTAGATGATTAGTAAAATAAAAGAAGAAATTCAAAATAAAAAAGGGGAGAAACTTCATTTTAAATTTAATGGAGCAAGGAATCAAATTGAAGAATTTGATGGTATGATAATGGAAACTTATAATTATATTTTTACTATCAAAATTATAAGTGAAAAAGAAGAATTAAAATCTTTTACATATAGTGATGTATTAATTGATAATTTAGAGATATCCTAATAAAGAAAAAATATTAACAAAATAAATTGTTAATACTATAAATTAAAAGTATAATTATCTTTAGTTTTCATTTGTTCTTTAATAGGTAGATAATAATAATATTCATGTTTTTTAATTATCTTAGATATATCAAATTCCATATTTCCTCCTTTACTTTTTAGCAAAAAAATACTGTGTATTAGATATTTTAAATTAAATTGATAGTTTTACTTCTAATACACAGTTTTTAGATATCTAATAAGGTTGTGCAGGCCTTATTATTTTTTTGAGATTATTGGTTTTTACCAAGTACCACTGAATACAGCGCCACTAGGTGTATTAATATCGTCGTAACTTGCAGCGTAAGGAATGTATACTCCAATTCCGCCAATATTAACGGTATAGTGATAATAAACTGAGTTTGAAACTGAATTAATGGCGTGTGCGTAATCGCCTACAGCTTGCAAACTATGAACGGTACCAACATTAGGTAATTTAGCTACATAAAATGAAATATATGTTTCTAAAGAACTTAGACTACCTGTGGGAAGTTCGAACATAGCAGAACCACCGGTAGACTCTGTTTTAGGGTAACATCCTAGACTATAATCACTTGAACCGCTTGTGTATTCCCAGCTTTGTTTACATTCAACTGCTGATGCTACTTGAACTTTATCATTATCAATGCCAATACCATAGATGTCAAAACTTCTGGTTGTTGGTATATCATAGTTATAAACATCTACTCGATATTGCATAAATGTTTCATCAATATTTGATATAGTTGATACTACAGCAAGAGAATCATTGGCTATCATTCCGGTATAGTAGTTTCCCGATACCCTTTGAAGATATGCGCCAGGATTTATTAATCGCCCATTAAATTCTTTCTCGGTTACGACTTCGTATTTTGTTGTTTCAATACCATTTTTTAAATATGATACTTTAACATAATGATTAACAGTTTGATCGGCAATGGTTGCATTGACATTTTTGTATTTATTAAATGTTTGCCAATCCATTTTGGCAATTTGATTATCAGTATATCCTAATCCTTTTAAATTGTTATATTGATTTTCAGTAATATTAATACCTATATTATTAGTATAATAAGTATTGTTGTTATCACTTGATTTGGCATTAACTGTAACGCTTGCTAGAGCGATTAATATTACGTAAAGAATTTTTTTCACTACTGCCTATCCTCCTTTTCCATCAAAAAAACTTCTTTACCTTTCAATGATAGAATTTTTTGGAAAATTTTACCACCTCTAATTTGGCGAATTTAGTCAAATTTTCTCCCCGATGAAGAGAGTTTCCCATAAAATAAAGAAAAAAATACTATAAAGTATTTTCAAATATTTTTTCTATTGCGAAGTTGAAGATGATTTCTTTCACTCTATTATTTTCATCAAAATATATTATTCTGAATTTTAAATGACTATCTTTAGGTATTTTTTCTTTTTTGACTTTTTGCGAAAATGATGCTGATTGAAGAATTTGTAGTAAGTTTTTATTATTATTTTCAACTTCGTTTTTATATAAACTATAAAGAAGTATTCTTTGATTATTGTTATCTAGTATTTCATATTGAATATTAGATGCTTGTATATCTAAATAACTTTTGTCTTTTTCAATATTGCTTATATTGGTGATATTGAAAATGGCATCATCTTTTGTGATAAAAATATTGCCTTCTATTGTAAATTTTGTTTCATTTTCATCATAAACAAATTTGTATACTTTAATAGTCTTATAGTTATCAATAGTAAAGATAGTAGCTAAACCAAATATTAAACCTAAGATTATGGAAAAGATAACTATTAATTTGTTTTTGGTTGTTTCAAATATATAGTCTTTATATGTTATAAATTTCTTTTTTATTTTATCAATAAGTTTGGGATTTTCAATTCTTTTACATGTTGATAATTCAAATAGGGTTATTTTTAGTGCTTTTGATATTTCTATTAAAGTTTCAAAATCGGGCATATTATTACCACATTCCCATTTGGATATTACTTTACCACTTGATACACCAATTTTTTCTGCTAATTCATCTTGGGTCATGCCTCTTTCATTTCTAACATCGGCAATAAATTTTCCTAATTTAATTTGATTCATTTTAACACCTTCTTTGCTTCATTGAAGAAATTATATCATGAAATTATGTTTAAAAAAGATTTTGTCCACAATGTAAGATAATTAAAAAAGAATAACTAATTAGATAGTTATTCTACAGTAACACTTTTAGCAAGATTTCTTGGTTTATCAATATCTTCTCCTCGTAATTTAGCAACATAATATGCTAGTAATTGTAGGGGAGTAATTGTTATCAAACTTTGGAATAAAGGATTTATTTCCTTTATTATAATAACATCTTCATAGAAGTTATCATTAAGATATTTTTGATAAATCTTTTCTGTTGTTATAATATATATTTTAGAACCTCTTGCTTTGGTTTCTTTTAGGTTACTAATTGTTTTTAGTGCTATTTCTTCTTCTGTAATAATTCCAAATACTGGAGTGTTTTCTTCTATTAATGAAATAGTACCATGTTTTAATTCTCCTGCTGGATATGCTTCTGAATGAATATATGATATTTCTTTCATTTTAAGACTTGCTTCCATACATAATGAATAATCAATTCCTCTTCCAATAAAGAAAGTTATATTATTTTGATATATTTTGTGTGCTAAATTTTGATAATATTTTTCATTATCTAAAATTTCTTTAGTATTATTAATTAATTTTTTAATATCTAATAAATAGCTGTTAGCTTGATCTTTATTAATTATTTTTTTATTGTATGATGATACTATTGCTATTAATGATAGAATTAACACTTGGGCAAGATATGCTTTGGTTGTAGCAACGGCTATTTCACATCCTGCAAGACAATATATAACATTATCGCTTTCTCTGGCAATAGATGATGAATTTACATTTACTATTCCTAGAGTATCTAAATTATTTTTTTTAGCAATTCTTAAAGCTTCAAGAGTATCAGCTGTTTCACCACTTTGACTAATTAAAATAATTAATTCTTTTTTATTAGGAAATATTTTTTCATAACGATATTCACTTGCCATTTCAACTGATGTTTCCATATTTGCATAATTTTCTAATAAATATTTTCCAACCATACCAGCATGATATGCACTTCCACAACCAATAATTTTTATTTTTTCATATTGGGAAAAATTAGGGAAATTTTTGATTAGATCATCAATGTTATAATTAGGACAATAAGATTTAACAATGTTTTCATAAACATTTATTTCATCATGAATTTCTTTTAACATAAAATGTTCATAACCATTTTTCATAGCATCATTAATATTACCTTGATAAATATTTATTTTCTTTTTTATTTCTTGTAAATCATTATTATAGATTGTTAAACCATTTTTAGAAAGTTTGGCAATTTCTCCTTCATCTAAAAGGTAATATTCATTGGTATATTCTAAAATGGCTGCAATATCACTGGCAATAAATGATTCATTATCTTTATTAGCAATAATCATTGGGGAATCTTTTCTAATAGCATAAATTGTTTCTGGTTCATCATCAAATATAATTCCAATAGCGTATGATCCAGTAATTTTTTTCATTGCTTTTTTTAGGGCTTCTAATTTATTATTATTTTGTGCATAATAATCAATTATGGCTGCAGCAACTTCGGTATCTGTTTCACTTTGAAAGTGATATTTCTTTTCTAATTCTTTTTTTAATTCAATATAGTTTTCAATAATACCATTATGAACAATAGTTGTTTTTCCAATATGATGAGGATGGGCATTGATAACACTTGGTATGCCATGTGTTGCCCATCTTGTATGGCCAATTCCAATATCTGATAAAATGTTTTTATCAATTTTGTTTTCTAATTCTTGTACTTTGCCAGTACTTTTGATAATTTTAATTTTATTATTTTGATTATAGGCAATACCACTAGAGTCGTAACCACGATATTCTAGTGATTTAAGTCCATTTATTAATACTTCAAGACATTTTTTATTGCCTACATATCCAATTATTCCGCACATAAAATCCTTTCTGATATATCTTTTGTAATAATTTTAATTTTATCTTTTGTAATATATCTAACGATTTCCCGTAGTAGCACCCGCTCAATTATAATAATTCCGATAACTACTATCCTCGTAGCCTTTTTGGCATCGCGCTCGTTATATAATTTAACCTCCTTCTATTTATATAACTAACTATATTATATTCAATACAAATTATAAATGCAAATTGATGTGTCAAAAAAAGATAAATTATGGGCGAAAAAGAAAAAAGTTGACATTTAGAATAAAATGTGGTATTATATACGGCATAAATTGATGAGGGGGATTAATTTATGATTTTGGATGAATATGATATCTTACGAAAAAAGAGTAAGAAGAAAGGTTTTGCAGCCTTTGATTTATTAATTTATATTGCAATTGTGTTATTGGCAATAATTATTTTTGCTTTTATTATAGGAAAGGTTAATAAGAATAAAACTACTATTAATGGTAATGGAAGTGAAAATAATACAACAATTAGCGAAAATGCTAATTCAAATACTAATACTGATACAAATATTGATGATGCAAACGGAGTAGTTAGTGTTGATCCTAAAGCTGAAAGAGCTTATTATGAAAATATAAAAAATATTAAGGATGCAGCAGTTAATTACTTTACAAATGAAAGATTACCTAAAACTAAAGGTGAAACTGTTAAATTAACACTAAAAAAGATGCAAGATAAAAAACTTGTATTAAATATGGTTGATAGTAAAGATAATCTTTGTGATGGTAATAAAAGTTATGTTGAAGTAACAAAAGATACTAATGAATATGTAATGAAAGTTTATTTATCTTGTTCAGATAAAGAAGATTATATTATTGTTCATTTAGGATGTTATGATTACTGTAAAGATAACATTTGTGAAAAACAAGAAGATGTCAAAGAATTCGAATATGAATATAAGAAAGTTACTGAATGTAAAATGACAGATTGGTCTTCTTGGAGTGAATGGAAAACAAAAAGAGAAGCAACTAATAGTAATAAAAAAGAAGAAATTAAAACAGAAACACAACAACAACAATATACTGATACAATAAATGCTACAAAAGGAGCTGTATCTTATAATTGTAAAGATTATCCAGGATATAGTTTAGTTGGTAATACTTGTGTTAAGAAAACAACAACAAAAGAAACAATAGATGCAACACCAAGTACTTATTCATATAGTTGTAGTGATTATCCAGGATATTCTGTTGAAGGTTCTAACTGTGTAAAAACAACTAAAAAGACAGAAACAATTAATGCTACAGTTAAAGAAGGAGCTTATTACTGTCCAAGTGGGTATAGTTTAAGTGGAACAACATGTTCAAGAAGTGTAACAAAAACAGATACTAAGACAGCAACAAAGAATCCATTAACATATTACTGTCCAAGTGGATATAGTTTAAGTGGAACAACATGTTCAAGAAATGTAACAAAAACAGATACTAAGACAGCAACAAAGAATCCATTAACATATTATTGTCCAAGTGGATATAGTTTAAGTGGAACAACATGTTCAAAAAGTGTAACAAAAACATCTACAGTAGATGCTACTGCAAACTATAGTACAAAATCTGAACCATATACATGTTATAAACAAAAATGTACTACTAAATCAGTATTTAGTTGTGCATCTGGAACATGTAAAATGACTCCACAAACAAGTTGTTCTAATCAAGCAACAACATGTTATAGAGATGTATCTTATATTAGTAGTTATTCATGTCCAAGTGGATATAGTCTAAGTGGAACAAAATGTTCAAAGAACTATAGTGATACTGAAAGAATAAATGCAACAGCAAACGCTCAAACATATTCATGTCCAAGTGGATATAGTTTAAGTGGAACAACATGTTCAAGAAGTTATAGTGAAGTTGAATTAAGAAATGCAACAGCAAACGCTCAAACATATTCATGTCCAAGTGGATATAGTCTAAGTGGAACAACATGTTCAAGAAGTTATAGTGAAACAGAAAAAATAAATGCAAGTAAATATAGTAATACATATACATGTCCAAGTGGATATACATTAAGTGGTACAAAATGTAATAGAGAAGTTACAACAAAAGATACTAAAGCAGCTAAAGAGATATCAGGTGGTTATATTTGTAAATCAGGTTATATATTAAAAGGTACTAAATGTGAAAAAGAAATCACAAAAACTGATACTAAATTAGCTCATCAAAATTCAACAGTTTATACATGTCCAAGTGGATATACATTAAGTGGTACAAAATGTTCTAAAAAAGGTACTAAGACAGTTAAAATAACATACTATCGTTATGCAACAAGAAGTTGTACAGGTGGAAGTACTGATACAGTATGGAGTTATGAAAATAACCAAGAATTACTTGATGATGGTTATAAATTAACTGGTAAAAAAAGAGAAATTAAAAATACTGTTATTGAAAAATAAAAGGGGGAAATTAAAATGATAAAGAATGTAAAATTAAGTAAAAGATTATTATCTATGTTAGCTGGTGCAGTAATTGGTGTTACACCACTTGCTGCAACTAGTGAAGCAAAAGAAACAACAGGATTTACATTAGTAAAACAAGAAATGAAGATTGAAGGAAATGACCTAAATCTTGATAATTATACTAAAGAATTAGAAGCTACTTATAATTATTTAAAACAATTTATTAATTATGATAATTTACAAGCTGATTTACAATGTCTTTACTATATTGCCAATAGAACATACATGTCAACTGATGTAAATAATGAATTAACTGAATATGGCGCTATATATGGTATAGATAATGTTAAAAATAATTTTGAAAACGCTTTTGCTTTAATAAGTAAAATTAATGAGTACAATGAAAATACTATTAGAAATGATTATCAAAATAACACTATGGATATTAATCATTTAATAGATATTAGTAAATTATGTTTTGATGAACATGATAGAAACATTGTTAGAAGTATGTTTGAAAATTATTTTAATGCCTATAAAAACAAATTGTTTGATAATGAAGACTACACTGCAGTATTTAAAGAATTAACTACTTTAAATTCAGAAGAAAGATTAAATAATGCTCATGAATTACAAACAGGTGCTATGTGGATTTCTCAAATTACTATTGGTAGAGAAGTAATGGAAATGTTACATGATGATATGTTAAATGATTATTCTATTGAAGAATTATCTAAATATTTTGTAAGAGAAGAACTTGAAAAAGGTAATTGGATATTAAGAGATGATGTATCATTTGATTTAAATTGTTTAAGTGAACTAGAATATGAAATATTTAATTTAGGTGAACTTGAAACATTCTGTTATAATCAAGTAAATAATAATATCTTTAGAATATTTGAAGTATCTGATGTTAAAGAACAAACTGTTATAAATGAAACTGAAACAACAGAAGTTAAAGAAACTAATAATAATACTTGTCCTGAAGTTTCATTAAATGATACAGTATCATTTGATGAAGGTGTGAAAAAAGCTTATGATTATTTAAGTGCTAAAGTTAGTTATGATCATTTACAAACTGATTTACAATGTTTATATTACTTAGCTAATAGAGAATACTTAGGTGATGTTGAAAGTGATTTAATTAATAACGGAATAGTATTTGAAACTAATTTTGAAACTGAAGAAGGATTACAAAACTTCATGCAAGCTTATAGTTTAATTAATGTTATTTTAGACTATAATCAAAGTGTTATTAGAGATGATTATGAAAATAATACAATGGATATAAATCATTTAATAGATCCAAGTATTATATGTATGAATTCTAATGATAGAAATATTGTACACATGATTCATGTAAGTTATTTCGAAGCTTATAAAAATGGTCGTTTTGAAAATCAAAATTATTATGAAGTATTAAAAGAATTAGTATCTAATTCTGAATTATCAGTAGGTTCTATGTGGCTTGCTCGTAATATCATTGGTGGAGATACAATGCAAATGTTACGTGATGATATGCAAGAAGATTTTGAAAGAAAAGAATTAGATAAATACTTTATTGCAAAAGAATTAAATAAAGGTCAATGGTTGTTAAGAGATGATATTAATGTAAGTATGAATGATACAGAAGAATTATCTCGTGAAGTATATAATTTTAAAGAATTATGGGCCTATGTTTATGATAATGTAAATAATGATTTATTTATGTCATTCCAAGTTAATTGTAATGTAAAATAATTTATAAAGACTATTAACATATATTATGGTTAATAGTTTTTTTTATATACTAGGAAATATCTCTTCCAAAAAGTATATGTAAAATTATGTGATATTCTTGATACAATGTTCTAAGTGTGATATGATGTATCAAGAATAGGTGATGAAATGAGAATATTTAAAGCATATAAGTTTAGAT
>CACZTI010000029.1 GCA_902783985.1 uncultured Erysipelotrichaceae bacterium
CTAGCAGGAGCAGCAGGGAATTCATATACAAATAATACTTCATATTATTTATATACAGGGAATTATTATTGGGGGCTTTCTCCGTCTCATTTCAACTACTACTACCATGCTATCGGGTTCTATGTGCTCTCTTCGGGCTATTTGTACAGCCACGGTGTCAGCAATTCCAGTGGTGCCCGTCCGGCCGTTTCACTCGCATCAGGAACGGAGTTTGAAAATGGAGGAGATGGGACTAAAAACAATCCATATGTGGTAAAATATAGAAGTTAAAATGAAGAGTTCCTGAGATTTATCGACCAAAGGTCGATAGTGTAGGAAGCAAAAATAAAGGTGATAATAAGAATATGAAAGAAAATGGTAAATATAACATAAATAAGATTATCACCTTGAAAATCAAAATCTCTGTAAGGAGAAAATTAAAATTTTAAAATTTGGGTTAAATTTATTTGAATTTAGCTTAGGGCTATATCATCGATAAAATAAAATATATAATTATATTTTACAGGTGCCAGTTTTGTTTGTGGGGGGCTTTCTCCGTCTAATTTCAACAACAACAATGCTAACGGGTTCAATGTGAACTCTACAGGCAATTTGAACAACAACAATGTCAACAATACCAATGGTGCCCGTCCGGCATTTTCACTTACCTTTTTTGGCATAACTTATAATTTATATTATGGCGAAGTTATGCATTTACTTATATAGTGAAACAGATGTAGTTCTATGGATTATTCCAAAAACTAGGTGTATACAAACTACTCATGTTAATAGATTTAATCGAATGCATGAGTAGTTTTAGGTACACAATGGAGATATTTATGAAAATTGATAATAGAAAGTATTCTTTATTAAATAATGTTCAAAACTTTGTTAAATATATAGGTGGTGTTATATCACCTAAAATACCAGCTAATAAAAGAGATTTAAGAATTAGATTAATGGATGACGTATATGAATTATTATCACTTACATATTTATCTTTCTATCATTCTGGTAAAGAAAGAATTAAGTATCTTATTGATATTAAAGCTAAAGTATCAATGCTAGAGTTTCTTTTTGGATTGTTAAAGGATTATAATATTATTAATAATAAGGTTTTTGAGAAAAGTATCAGTGATATTACTATGATAAGAAATTTTGTTTATGGATGGGGAATAAGTGAAGAAAAAAAGAATTGACAATATATATTATGAACCAATAACTTATAATAATCTTTATAAAATATGGAAAGTAGTTAAGAAAACTTGTAAAAATAAAAGAAAAGTATTTGAATTTCAAGTTAATTTAGAATGTAATTTAAATAATATTTATAAGAGATTAATATCTTTTAATTATAAGCCATCTAAATTTACTATTTTTATGATATATGAACCTAAACCAAGACTTGTAATGAGCAGTAGTATTACTGATAAAATAGTTAATCATTTTTTTGTAGAATATTATTTATTACCATATTTAGAAAGTAGTTTAATGAATCTTAATGTGGCAACAAGAAAAAATAAAGGGTCTTCGTATGCAAGATATTTAATTATAAAATATATTAATGGAATTATAATAAATGAAAGACCTGAAAAAATATATTGTTTAAAATTAGATATAAGTAAATATTTTTATAATATAAATCATGATATATTAATAAATATGATTAGTAAAAAAATTATGGATAATAATGTTATTAATTTAATCAAAATAATTATTAGTGAAACTAATAAAGATTATGTTAATGAATCAGTTGATTATTATAATAATAAATATAATTGTGATATACCTTATTATAAAAATAATAAAGGTTTAAGCATTGGTGCTGTCACTAGTCAGTTTCTGGCTATTTTTTATTTAAATGAAATAGATCATTTTATTGTGGAAAAACTTGGAATTAATAATTATTGTAGGTATATGGACGATTTAGTGATTTTTGACACTAATAAGGAATATTTAGTAAATATTTGGAAAAAAATAGAATTGGAAATAAATAAATTAGATTTATCTTTAAATAAGAAAAGTAATATTTATTTATTAAATAAAGGTATTAATTTTTTGGGTTTTAATTATAAATATATTAATAATAAATTAAAACTATCTTTTAAAAAAGAAAATTATAGGAGAATAAATAAAAGATTAAATTATTTGAAAATTCATAATTTAATTTATTATTTTAAATCTTTAGCAAGTTTTAATGGTTATTATATGGTTGTCAAAAGAAAAAATATTAGGAAGGATTTTAAGATGGATTTAATTGATATTTATAAATCTAAAAAGAATGAATATGATAATTATTTAGTTATTGTTAAAAAAGGAAATTTTTATTATACTTTTAACAATGATGCTAATATAATATGGCATATTTTTAATTATCATAAAAAAGATAATGAAATTGCATTTGGTAATCATGCATATGATAAAGTAATAAATACATTATTGGATAATTCTCTTCCTTTTTGTATTATTGATAGAGATAATGATTTTCTTATTAAGGAAGGTAATATTGATATATATAAAGATTATTTACATTTATCTTTAATTAAATGGAATTTAAAAGAAAAAGAGAAGATATTAATTAATAAAGTTTGTGAATATTGGAATTATAATGATGATAATTATAATAAGATATTTGAATTTTTAAATAATTAATATATAAGAAGAATTTTAAAGTATCAAGAAATATAAACATAATTAAATTTTTAAAAAAATATAATACCAGATGTTTTCTTTATTAAATTAAGAATTTGTGTTAATAATAAAAAAGATAATGATAATATATGATAATATTTAAAATTTTGAATTAAATTATTTATTTTGTTCTATGTTACTTATAGAATTCTAAAAAAAATATTTTTGTAAAATGTGTAATATTTGTTGATGTGGATATTATTTTGTGATAATATCACTTTTAAGGAAATGTTCAGTTGTTGGATGTCTGCCTCCTCATCTTGTTTTATACAATCAAAAAATATAAAAGAGAGGTGCTAGCAATTTTGTTGTTAGTATAAGGAGGCTTGATAGTATGAGAAATAAAACTTTTATATTAAGAGTATTAGACTCAATTATTATCATTCTGTTTTTACTAGTTATTTTACGATTAGTTTAATAGAAAAAGACATCTAATTCTATTAAAGAATTAAATGTCTCTCGAAAAAAAAATTCGGCGGACATTCAACATACGAAAATTGAATGTTTCCTTTTTTAATATATGCAAGATGTCTTGCTTACATACTAATATTATCACAAATTAGAGTTAGATGCAATAGTTTTGAAATTTTTTATTATGTCAAACTTGTCATTTTCTTTATTTAATTATATAATATTGGTGAATGGATGTGGATTATGAAACTTTTAAATGTTAAAGGTACTTTTGATTATTTACCTAAAGATATGATATTAAGAAATAAGATTATTGGGATATTAAGAAGTAATTTTGAAAAATATGGATATTTACCTATTGAAACAGCTAAACTTAATTATTTTGATTTATTAAGTTATAAATATTCGGATGACGCTGAAATATTAAATGAAATATATCGTTTAACTGATCAAGGGGAAAGAGATCTAGGACTTAGATATGATCTTACTGTACCATTTTGTAAAGTAGTAGCGATGAATAAGAATTTAAGCCTACCTTTTAGAAGATATGAAATTGGTACTGTTTTTCGTAATGGTCCTGTAAAATTAGGTAGAACTAGAGAATTTTATCAATGTGATGTTGATGTTGTTGGTATTGATAATCGTTTGATTGAAGCAGAACAAATTTTAATGGCTGTTAATACATATAAAGAATTAGGTATTGATATTATTGTTAAATATAATAATCGTAAATTAATGAGTGGTTTAATTCTTTATTCTGGTATTAATGATGATAAAATAGATAGTGTTATTGGAATTATTGATAAAATAGATAAAGTTGATAAAAAAGATTTAATAAAAATGTTAGAAGATATTAATATTAATGAAGATAGTATTAATAAACTATTTGATTTATTTGAAATGGATTTAAATGATTTAAATAAATTAGATAAAAATGACTTAATGATGGAAGGTATTAATGAACTATTAGAATTAAATACTTATTTAGATAAATTAAATATTCTTGATAAATGTAAATTTAGTTCTAGTTTAGCAAGAGGATTATCCATATATACGGGTGTTGTTTTTGAATTTTACGATAAATTAGGAAGAATTACTAGTGCTATTGGAGCTGGTGGAAGATATAATAAGATTATTACTAATTTTGTGGGTGATGGAAATAATTATCCTGCTATTGGATTATCATTTGGACTTGAACCAATTTTTGTTATTTTAAAAATGGAAGAAGTTGAATCTAGTTTAATTGATATTTATATGGTACCACTTGATACATTTACTGATACTTTATCACTTGCTACGAAACTTCGTGATATGGGATATAAAGTATTAATAGAAATGAATAAAAAGAAAATTGGTAAGTGTTTTGAGTATGCAGAACGTGAAAAAATAAAATATGTTATGATTTTAGGGGAAAATGAAATAAATAGTAATTTATATAAAATTAAGGATATGCAAGAAAAATGTGAGTATACCTTAAGCTATGATGAATTAATAAAGTTTTTGGGTGATAAATAATGTTTTTTGGTAGTAATGATGAAAAAAAAATAGAAAAGTTCTTAAAAAAAGAGGAGAAACATAAAGTAAATGCGATAAGTTTTTATGAACTTTTTTTGATGTGTCAAGAAAGATTTCTTTTAATAGAAAATGAATTATATGGTTTTAAAGAATTATTAAAAAATTATTTTAAAATAGAAAATATCGTTTTTAAAGAAAATATTGATGGTGATATGGCATTAGTAATTGAATTTAATGATAATAAAAAAGAATATATTGTTATTACATCAGATGATAGTTTAGATATTAACATTGTTTTAGATACAACTAATGGTAAATATGATAAATTAATTGAATATGCTAAACCATTGATTATTAAGGCTTTTAATAAAGATCATATTGTTTCATTAAGTAAAACATTTGTTACTACATCATCATCAAAAACTTTTAATATTAATAGTTTATCTAATGATATATCTTTAACTTTAAATAATAAAAATTTAGAAAATTATTTTCATTTAAATTATCTTTTTGATACTAGTAAGTTAGAAAAAGATGATTATTTAAAGTATTTTACATGTAATACTAATTTTTGGAATTTAAAAGAAGATTTAATGGGCTTACAAAAATTAAGGTCTTTCTTAAATAATATAAAAATTAATGAAGAAGATGTTCCTAGAATATTAAAGAAAAATTTAAAATAATTTATAAAAAAATGTTATAATGAAAAAGATGGAGGATTTATGACAAAGTATGTATTTGTAACAGGTGGGGTAGTATCAGGGCTTGGTAAAGGAATTACAGCAAGTAGTATTGCATTATTATTAAAATCAAGGGGTTATAAAATTTTTATGCAAAAATTTGATCCTTATTTTAATATTGATCCTGGAACAATGAATCCTATTCAACATGGAGAAGTATTTGTAACATATGATGGATGTGAAACTGATCTTGATTTAGGTCATTATGAAAGATTTATTGATGAAGAACTTAATTATACTTCTAATATAACTAGTGGTAAAATATATAAAACGGTTATTGATAAAGAAAGACATGGAGATTACTTGGGAGCTACGGTACAAATGGTACCACATATTACTAATGAAATAAAAAATAAAGTATATGAAGCTGGAAAATCAAGTGGTGCTGATATTGTTATAACGGAAATTGGTGGAACTGTTGGCGATATTGAATCTCTTGCTTTTATTGAGGCCATAAGACAAATTCAATATGAAAAAAATGATGATGATACTTTCTTTATTCATACCACTTTGGTACCATTTATTTATGGAAGTGATGAATTAAAAACTAAACCAACACAAAATAGTGTTAGAGATTTAAGAAATTATGGTATTAAATGTGATGGTATTGTATTAAGACTTCCTTATGCATCAGATAAAGAAATGAAAAGAAAAATATCACTATTTTGTTCGGTTCCAGTAGAGAATGTTATTGATTCTGTTGATGTTAAAAATATTTATGAAATTCCTCTTAATTATCATGAACAAAAAATTGATGAAATTATTTTAAAAAAATTTAATTTACCTATTAATAAAGCTGATTTAACTTATTGGAAAAAGTTAGTTAATACGGTTAATAATTTGGATAAAGAAATAGAGATAAGTTTAGTTGGTAAATATGTGGAATTACATGATGCTTATTTATCAGTTTGTGAAGCTTTAAAACATGCTGGTTATTGTTATAATGCGAAAATTAATATTAATTGGGTAGATTCAGAAAAACTTGAGGGTAATGTAAAACTTTCAGAAGTATTTAAAAATACTAAAGGAATAATTGTACCAGGTGGTTTTGGAAATCGTGGAACGGAAGGTATGATTAAAGCGATTAAATATGCTAGAGAAAATAAAATACCATTTTTAGGTATTTGTCTTGGAATGCAACTTGCTTGTATTGAATTTGCAAGAGATATTTGTAATATTAATGCAACAAGTAGGGAATTTGATGCTAATGCAAGTTTTGCTATTATTGATTTAATGGCTGATCAAAAATCAATTGCTAATATGGGAGGTACTTTAAGACTTGGTAATTATCAATGTAACATTGTTTCTAATACTTTAGCTTCTAAATTATATAAAAAAGATGATATTATTGAAAGACATCGTCATCGTTATGAATTTAATAATGAATATAAAGAATTATTAGAAAATAAAGGTATGGTATTTTCTGGTATTAATGAACAAGCGAATTTAGTAGAAATTATAGAATTACCTAATCATCCATTTTTTATTGCATGTCAATTTCATCCTGAGTTTAAATCTCGTCCTACGAAAGCTCATCCATTATTTAAAGGATTTATTGAAAGTTCTTTGAAATAATGGTTGATGAAAATAAAAAAATGGTGTATGATATAGACATAATAGTGAGGTTTGTATGAATAAAAAAGGTTTTACAACTATTGAACTTATTATGTCTTTTATTATGGTTGTTATTATTTTAACATCTTTAATAGGTTTTACGACGGCATATCGTGGAAAAGTAAATGATGAAGAGGTTAAATCACAATTAATAGATTTTAAAAATACTGTTTTAAAAGCTGTATATGATGATATTATAAGATATTCTGTTGTTAGAATGTCTAATTGTGTTGGTGAAGATAACTGTGTTAATTTAGTTTCTAGAGATGGTAGTGTTCATACTTTAAAAACCTTTACAGATGATAATGGTGTATATATTGCTTATGACAATACTAAATATAAATTACCAGATAGTAATTTAAATAAAACATATGAAGAAACACTAGATGATGGTACTACTAAAGTTAATGTTACAGATTCTGCTTGTAATATTACTGATTTTCAATATATGAATTATAAAAATAAGATATTTACCACTAAAATAACGTTTAAACATTATTTAATTGATGAAGAATATGAAATATTAATAACTATTAATTAAAATAATAAAAGTTATTAGAGAAGAAATTCCAGCGTGTAATAGTCTTGATATAAAATATAGATAATAATTAATATTTCTTTTTGATAGGATAGACATTACTTGTAAATGAATTGATATTCCACCAAATGATATAAAAAAGGTGGCTATGGTGGCTTTACTAATGATATTAAATGATACTTTAGATAGAATATTTAAACCATTTGTTATTTCAAGTAGTCCATTTAAAAGAAGATTAGAAAAAGGATTGAGATTTAAATAGAGATTTATTGTTTTAACAAATAATGAAAAAAAGATAATTATTCCTAAAACATTTAGTGATATCTTAATAGTATTATTAATAGATTTTTTTAAAATTGTTATAAAAGGAAGTGATGGCTTATATGTTATCATTTTTTTATTATCATTGTTTTGATAAATATTACGAAATAAAAAACCAATAATAAAATTAGTTAGGTAATGGGATAATAGAATAATTATTCCTATTTTTTTATTATTTAAAATATTAATACCAATTGTATAAATAATAAATAAAGGATTAGAAAAATGAGTCATAGTAAGTAATTTATTAGCATCCATTTCATTGATTATTTGATTATCAATAGCATCTAAGATAATTTTAGCGTTACTAGGAAATCCTGATGTCATTGAAAGAAATGAAATATAAGATGATTCTTTTGGTAATTTAAATAATTTAGCATATGTTTTACCAAATATTTTTTTCATAATTAAGGGAAAATGATAATTATTTAATAAATCACTTAATATAAAAAAAACAAACATTGTAGGGAATAATTTAGTAAACCATAAATTAATACTATCAAAAAAAGTATTAAATAATATTTCACTATTTACAATAAAATTACATAAAAAAAAGACAATTATTAAAGAAATTAGTAAACTATTTAATTTTTTATTCATTTTTCCCATCCTTTTTTGTTATAATGATATAGGTGATATATATGATTAATAAATTATATGAAAAAATAGTAACTTTTATTAAAGAAGAATATTTATTTATTATTTTAATGGTGATTATTTTATTTTTAGGTTTTTTTCGTCTCCCATATAATATTTATGTAGGTGGGGGAATAATTAACTTAGATGATCGAATAATAGTTAAAGATAGTCATAACCTAAGTGGTAGTTATAATATTTCATATGTTAAAAGTTTAAGAGCAACAATACCTAGTTATTTATTGAGTTTTATTTTTGATTGGGAAAGAGAAAGCATAGAAAGCGTTAAAGTAGATGAAAATGATAATCCTACTGATATGTGGAAAAGAGAAGAACTATATTTAGATGAAGCTAATGATAATGCCATTATTGCAGCTTATAAATTAAAAGGAAGCGGACTTACTATTAATAAAGAAATATTAAAAGTATTATATTTATATAAAGAAAGTGATACGGATTTAAAAATAGGAGATACGATTATTAGTATTAATAATGTTCCTTTAAAAGAATTTAGTGATATTAAAGAAATTATTAAGGATTTTAATGTTAATGATAAGATTGAAATTCTATATGATAGAGATGGTGATACAAGAAAAGGATATTTTATTTTAAAAGAAATAGAAAATCAAAAGAAAGCAGGATTATATCTTGTTAAGTTATATGATTATGATATTGATAAAGAAATATCTTTTAAATATAAGAGTACTGAAGGTGGATCAAGTGGTGGATTTATGTCAAGTCTTTATATATATAATAAAATATCAAAAGATATTACTAAAGGAAGAAAAATAGTTGGTACTGGTACTATTGATAGTAATGGTAATGTTGGTGAAATAGGGGGAGTTAAATATAAACTTAAAGGGGCTGTTAGTAGTAAGGCTGATATTTTTCTATTACCAGAAAGTAATTATGAAGAAGCAATAAAGGAAAAAAAGAAAAATAATTATCAAATAGAAATTGTTAAGGTTAAGACACTTTCTGATGCAGTAGATTATTTAGAAGGAAGGTAATTATGGAATATATAATAATTGGACTACTTGTCATATTAATTATTTTAGTAATGATTTTGATTTTGAAAAAAAATAATAATAAAGATAATTTAGATATGTTAGAAAGATTATCAAGATTTGAAGTTTCTATTAATAAAAATATTTTAGATTTTAAAAGTGATTTAGAAAAAAATATTGTAAATGATTTTAATAATATGAATGAAAAAATAGATGTCAGACTTGAAAATATTAATAAAACAGTTTATGAAAGAATAGATAATAATTTTGAAAAAACTAATAAGACATTCACGAGTGTTATTGAAAGATTATCTAAAATAGATGAAGCTCAAAAGAAAATTGATAATTTATCAATGGATATTGTAAGTTTAGAAAGTATATTAACTGATAAAAAAACAAGAGGTATTTTTGGAGAAGTTAATTTAAATAATATTTTAAAAAGTATTTTTGGTGAAAGAAATGAAAGATTATATTCTATACAGTATCACTTACCTAATAATACGATAGCCGATTCAGTTATTTTTGCGCCTAATCCATTAGGTACAATAGTTATAGATTCGAAGTTTCCTTTAGAAAATTATCAAGTTATGGTTGATAAAAAAAGAGATGATAGTGTAAGAAATATAGCTTTTAAAGATTTTAAAAGAGATGTTAAAAAACATATTGATGATATTCATGATAAATATATTATTGATGGTGTTACAAGTGATAGTGCAATGATGTTTATACCAGCTGAAGCAATATTTGCAGAGATTAATGCCTATCACTATGATTTGGTAGAATATGCTTATAAAAGAAGAGTGTGGTTAGTATCACCGACAACTCTTATCTCAACACTTTCAATGATTATGATGATTGTACAAAATATGGAAAGAGATAAATATGCTAACATAATTCATGAAGAATTAAATAAATTAGGAATAGAATTTACAAGGTTTAAAGAAAGATTTGATAAATTATCTAAAAGTATTCAAACTGTTAATAATGATGCATTATCTTTCCAAGTTACAACAGATAAAATTAAGAAAAGGTTTGATAGAATTAGTACTGTTGAAATTAAAGATGAAGATGGGACTGAATTAATAGATATTTAGGTGTAAAAAATAGTAGATATTATTTAAAAATGGAAGGTTAAATTTGACAAAATAACAATTATTTGCTATAATTTAGTTGTATTAAATGAGCAGTGGTTCATATAATATTAATGAATAAATTTATTTATTCAAGTAAAAGTGGTTCTCACTCCCAGTTCAAAAGTGAATAATAAAGTGGTTCTCACATCCAGTTCAAAAGTGAATAATAAAGTGGTTCTCACATCCAGTTCAAAAGTGA
>CACZTI010000030.1 GCA_902783985.1 uncultured Erysipelotrichaceae bacterium
ACCATCTCCTGTAACAACTCCATTATATATCATTTTTATACCACCGGTATTTGTGGTTCTAACTATTTGCCAACAAAATCCTCCAAATACGACATTATTATTATCTACTTCACCGCGATAATACAAAATATCAGTATTACCTAATTTATATAGACCTTTACCATTAGTATCACTTGATATATATCCAAAGTTTATTCCCGTATCAGGTTGAGCTAATTTCTTTAATTTGTTTACAGCATCTAATTCTTTCTCTTGAAAATCACCAAATACTGATAGTTTTACACTGGCATAATGATTTTTAAATGCTTTCTCTCCACTTACACAATTATCAGTTGCACAATATGATCTATTAGGATCACTATCACTTATTATTACTTGATCACTTAACCATACTCTTAATTTATAAGTTTTAGTAATTTCTGTTGTTGTATTATGATTAATAGTATCTACCCATATTTTTTTATCATTAATACTATCATAACTTTTAGCATCTACTATATAGGTTTCTTCATTATTTTGTCCTATTTCTACTAAATCAAATACTAAATCTTTATCATTAAATCTATCTAAACCTGTTTCCTCATCACCATATTTTAACTTTATTTCATAATAAATATCATTACTAGATTCATTTAATCCACTTAAAGTAAAAGTAATAAAATTATCTTGACTTGCTCTTGCTTCTTCTTTAGTCATTGGAAAAACATTTTCTAAAGTTATATCATCTGTTCCTTCATTTAAAGTTAAATAAATATCTCCCATTAATAATTTTTTATTTCTACCTTCTTGATAATAATTAAACCAAGCGTATGATACACCTAGTACTACCATAATTATTCCAAATACTAATAAACTTATTAATTTCTTTTTATTATTTACAAAATAATCCATATATTTTCCTACTTTCTTACTATATAATAATATCAAAAAAAACACTTTTATTCAAGTGTTTTTAACCATTTTTTCATTAATCCAAGTGATACTAATAATATTTGTTTTTCTTTTAATAATTAAATATATTTCATATAATAATTCTTCATATTCCATTGATCTATTAATAATATCTAAAAGAATATTTTCATCTTGATTATTATTAATAATATCATCATATTTATCAAAATAAAAACTAGGATAAAGCATTCTTGTATATAATAATAAATAATCAATAATACCTAAATTTATCTTTTTAAGATATCTTTTTATTTCATATATATTTTTTTCATTACTAAAAAAACAGTATTTAAGATATTCTGCTATATCTCTTACTTTATAATCAATAATAAATTCCAAAGGATTATCAAAAGAATCTTTATTAAATCTTCGATGTGTTATATATAATAAAACATTGTTTTTATTAATCATTTTAAAATATTTAATAGCATTTTCAGATAAACCTATATAATAATTAACACTATCTTGAATTAAGGGATATTTATTATTAAAATGTCTTATTTGATATTCAATATAATCTATCTTCATACTCCATAAATAATCCCAATTATTTCTTTTTAAAAGATCATATTGATTACTATTAATCATATAATTACTAATATTATTATCATAATATTGGTAATTAACTAATATTAATACATAATAATTATTATCATACATAGTTAAAGGTTTATTATAAATATTTTTAATTATTTTATTAACTTTATATCCATTGAATAACATCTCTTCATTTAATTTTAATAATTCATCTATTTCATCAAGTTTTCTTTGATATTTATATAATAAAAAAAGGTGATTTTGATATGAAAAATATCCATCATGTATTCTATCTTCAGGAATAATTATTTGATAGAAATAATATAAAATATTTTTCATTAAATCACCTATATTATTTTATGTTTAAAATTATCAAAAAAGAAGAAATTTCTTATTCATTAACATACTTTATAACTGCTTTAACTAAACCATTAATAAAATGTTCTTTATTATTAATAACCATATTTAAATCATCTTTTTGTGAAATATAAGCAAGTTCACAAAGATATGCTTCTACTCCTTGATTCATATTACGATATGGATTAGCTTTCTTTTTAGGATTTCTTCCATCTGTAAAGGCTTTTGTCATAATTCCCCCTGTTTCTCTAATAAAGTAATAATATGTAACATCATTATCTAAATTATATGGTTCAAAATTATATTTTTTAGCATCTTTTTTCGTGTTTTCAATATCTTTTGCCGAATAAACTCTCATATATATACCATCATCTACTTTATTCATTGGATTATTTGAATATGGTATATTTGTTTCATTATGAATATTATCGGCTAGAATTTTAGCAAAAGCATTATTATCATGACTAGCTTTATATATTTCCACACCTCTTTGTTTACTACTTCCTGAACTATTTAAATGAATGTCTAACATTAATTTTGCTTTTACTTCATAAGGAATACCCGTACGTGATCCTTCACCATATGATTCAATAGAAACATCACTTTCTCTTGTTAATTTAACTTTAAGACCAAGTTTTTCTAATTCTTCTTTTAGTGATTTAGCATAATCTAAAGTAAACTTTGATTCATGATATTTACCATTACCAGCCCCAGTATCAACACCACCATGACCTGGATCAATTACAATATCATATATATTTTCGGGTAATTTAACACTTGAAACATTGATCGTGAAATATTTTTTATTATTATAAGTTTTTTCATTAAAAGTAATTAAATTATTTTTACCATTTCTAGTAATAGTGTAATATTGATTATCATGATAATCTGTCTTATTTAAAACATTATAATAAATATTAGTAACATTGTCTTTTAATAATACAATATATTCACCAACATCTAATTTTTCAAGATTAATTCCATCATTAATATATTTACTTAATATTAATTTGTTATTATCAAGATCTAATTTATATGATAAATCTTTATCATTATTTTTAAGTATTAAAACACAATCTTTATCAGTATTAAAAGTCATATTAAGATGTTTTCCATAAATGGTTAAACTATCTATATCAATATTTTTATCATCAGTCTTCTTTAAGATATCTTCATATGTAATTTTGGTATTTTCTTCCTTTTTTTCTGGTGCTTTAACTAAAGCATTTTTTATTGGTTTATATAATACAAAAGCTAATACAATTAATATAATAAAACTAAATATTTTCTTCATCTTCTAACCTCTTCATTATCTCATTAAATTTATCTGGTGCATCAACCACAAATTTTAAATGTTTATTATCTCTTGGATTATCAAATTCTATTTTCCATGAATGTAACATTTGTCCAAATTCTTGATCAACCTTTTCTTTACCATAAACAAAATCATTATATATAGGATATCCTATATAAGCCATATGTACTCTTATTTGATGAGTTCTTCCTGTATCTAAAAGACATTCTATTAATGTATGTTTCTTCATTCTTTTCAACACTTTAAAATGGGTTATCGCATGTTTACTATTAATATCAGTTACCATCATTTTTTCTCTTGATTTTGGATCTCTTCCTATTGGTGCATCCACTGTACCTGTATCATTTAATATTACCCCCGATACTAAAGCAAGATATGTTCTTTTTACTTTCTTTTCACTAATCATCTTTGATAATTTATCATGTGTTTCATCATTTTTAGCGACTAACATCAACCCTGATGTATCTTTATCAAGTCGATGTACTATTCCTGGTCTTAAATTGTTATTTGACAAATGATATTTACCAAGAAGGGCATTAACAAGCGTTCCATCATAATTACCTGGAGCTGGATGAACAACCATTCCACTTTTCTTATTAATAACCAATAGATCATCATTTTCATAAACAATATCAAGGGGAATATCTTCTTTCTTTAAATGAATTTCAAAATCTAAGTCATCCTCGACATGAATTACATCACCATTACAAACTAAATAATTACAACTTACTTCATTATCGTTAACTTTTACTTTACCATTTTTAATTAATTTTTGCATTTTACTTCTTGAAATATTTAATACTTTTGCAAGATATATATCAATTCTTTCATTATCAACATCAACTATGACTTCTTTCATGCTTTTTATCCTTTCTATAACCAGTAATTATAACTAATATAACACCAATAACAATGAAACAATCAGCCAAATTAAATATTGGAAAATTATATCCAAAGATATAAAAATCCAAGAAATCTATAACAGTTCCATTTATTAATCTTTCAAAAAAATTACCTAAAATACCACCTAAAAGGATTCCAAAAGATAATTGTTCCATTTTATTCATTTCATTATTCATAAATTCTTTATAAATAATATATATAACAATAACTGTCAAAATAAGAAGCGGTATTCTTTCATCTTGTAATATTGACCAAGCAGCTCCATTATTTTTCGTATAAGTTAAATAAAAGAAATTATCAATTACTTTAATACTTTTATGAAGAGATAATACATGACTTACTATTTGTTTACTTATTAAGTCAATCATAAAAAATAAAAAAGCTATAATATATGTTTTCTTTTTCACATTATCACCACAAATATTATAGCATTAAATATCATAAATTCCAATTAATTATTTTGTTTTTGGTTTATTTCTTTCTTCATAATCATAAAGTTCATCTATCGTAGGAACCCATTCAGTAAGATCAACATAAGTATCATTATCCATCTTTTCATTAGAAGTTAATTCATATTTATTATCTAAACCTGAAACTTTCAAATAAAGTCGAATAAAGTCTTCATCAATACAAACTTCATCACCATATATATTATATAAAATATCTCCAACTGCTTCCATTGATATTTTCTTTTTTGGTTGTTTTGTACCATATACTTTATTCATTTGTTTATATTTAGAAGTCCATCCTAATTGTTGTAATTGATTATTAAGTTCTATTAATCTATCAGATGACTTAGGAAAGATAATAATATCCCCTTCTTTAATAACTCTTGGATAATGGTTTAAAAAAGCAAGAACAGGCCAATATTTAGTAGATGATTCAATACGTAAATGACTACATATCTTTTCACTAATTCTCGATAAATTATCTCCTTCCTTTACAATATATTCACCATAATCCAAGGAATCATCTTGTTCTACCATTTTAACAAATGTCCCTGGATTATAACTATTATCAGTAACCCCTAATCCATGTATTGGTGTTAAAGAAATACCCCCTGCTACTAGTAAAGACATTGCTTTTTTTGATAACTTAAAATTTTTAATTTTCATTTTACCTCCATTCTTTATTTATCATTATCAAATTTATGATGTGTTTTAAGTCTAAAACATCTAGGGCATGCTGCAGTATAAGTAACCTTACCTTCTCCATCAATGGCAATACTATCCCCTTCAGTTTGAACTTTACCATCTATCATTCTTACATTAAACATTGCTTTATGACCACATTCACATATATTTTTTATTTCAACTAAATCATGCGCTATTTCAAGAAGTCTTTTAGCCCCAGGAAAACTATTACCTTTAAAATCAGTTCTTAATCCATAACACATAACAGGAATATTTAAATCAATTACTACATCCATTAATTGATTTACTTGTCTCTCTGTTAAAAATTGCGCTTCATCAACAATTAATAAATCCACATTGGTATATCTTTCAACAATAATATCATAAATATTCATTTTATTTTCTATTAAAAAATCAACTTTTCTTTTAGAACCAATTCTAGATACAATATATTCATTTCCCTTAGTATCTATTTTAGGTTTCATTATAATAGGTTTCATTCCCTGTTCTTCATAATTATAAGCACATTGTAATATTCTTGTTGTTTTACCACTATTCATAGCCCCATAAAAGAAATATAATTTTGACATCACTACCATCCTTAATTTAATTATATCAAAAAAAGATGATTATTTAAATCATCTTGACATTATTTACTTACTTATTTTCATTCATTTCACGAAGTTTTCTCATAAA
>CACZTI010000031.1 GCA_902783985.1 uncultured Erysipelotrichaceae bacterium
AGATAAACTAACTCAATTGACAACTTAATTTTAGCACGATTTTACACTTTTTTCTTAAAAATTCCACTTTCTACTTGAAATTTGGCTCTTTATTATATTTTATATTCTAAACATAAGATACAACTTCCATATTTTTAAACACTAAAAAAGAACAATTACTTGTTCTACATCATTATGCAATTTTATTTTCTCTATTTTTATTATTTCTTTCTCGAGCTTTTTCTTTTTCAGCTGCCAATCGAGCTAACCTTTCTTCCTCTTCAATTCGACGATCGATTTCCGCAGCTTTAGCAATCACTGAATTAACCATACCATTAAGACTACTTGTTAAACTACTAACGCTTGCTTCGACACCACCAACTTGATTTGCAGCCTCGCCTGAAATAACATCTCCATTATTATTAGAAAGTTCACTATTAATAGAAGCTGCTCTGCTTTCAAGCGAAGATAGCATTGATATAATCGTTGAAACCGCATTCGCAAAAGCAGCAGCCTCAGCAGAATACCTACCCATTATTCAACAAACCTCCAATCTCACTATCAGTATCACTATAAATATTAGAAGATATCAATAACTTATCTGCAATATTTTGATTATATGAAACAATTTTAGATTGTTCTTCATTTTGTTGACTAACCATATATTGTTGAAACAACTCGCCAGCATCAGATATCAACATATCTTGATATTGAATAGTTACATTTTTTATATTCTCGACAATGTCAGATAATTTTTCATTTTCTTCTTTCAAAAATTCTGATAAATCCTTTAAAGTACCATAAGAAACTAATATTTCACCCATTTCTAACCTCACTACCATATTCATCATCTAGTTTTTTATATTCACTTTTTATTAACATTAAAGAATCATCATATCGATTAATGGAACGATTTAAAAATTCCATAAGTTTAATCATACGATCGGTATAAGCTAAATATTCTTTTATCATATTATCATATAATATAATCATTCGATCATAATTTTCACTTTTCCATACTAAACTATCTTTTTGTTTATCAATTTTTTTTACAATTGCGATAAACTCTTCAATATATCTTGTAACTATATCAATATAATCACTAATTTTATTTCCATTAACAACAAGTCTATCCATATCAACCTCTATCCAACAAATATATTATATCACTTTTTTTAATAATACAAGAAAAAATTATTCTTTATTACTCATTTTATTATTCGTAATAAACAATAATAAATTACCAGTAAAGATAATATAACTAAATATTTTTATTTCATTTAAGGCACTATTAAAATAATAAAAATTCATTTTACCATTTTGCCATAACACCATGTTTTTATCAAAAATAGTTCGATAATCAATAATAATAATCGCTATAATACCTAAAACAGATGCAATATTAAATAAAAGATTTTCTTTAATATTATCTTTAAAAATACTAAATACAAAAAACAACAATACTAAAAAAAGTGGTAAACCTACCAAAAACATATTAACAACATCATGCCTATAATATGCATTCATTGAAAAAATAATATAAAGAGTAAGGGTAAATGCAATCAAAAGCAAAATAATCTTACAATAAAATAAGAATGAATTAATTATTTGTTTCATAAATTACCACACATTTCTAAAATAATATAAGAAAAATCTAAATAATTTTTTAATATCATTTGGTATTCTTCAACAATAGTATCTCGAATTTTATTATTAAATACATCATATTGATAATTACTATTATTTTCAAGTTCTCTCGTAATATAATTAGCGTCATATATTAAATTATTCATATACTTTTCATATATTGTATTATTAATTTTTTCATTTATTTTCAAATTACTAATATATCCATTATTAATTAATGAATCAATAAAATAATTATTTAAATGATATAAATCAGTATATCCTAACTTATCTCCAGGTAATAATTTATATATACCATCATTTTTTAGTAATCGAAGTACTGTATCAAAAGATTTATCATCTTGAGCAAAATTCTCTATTTTAATCACATTATCTTTAAATTTTTTAAAATTATTATCTATGTCACTAACAGTAACCTTATTATTAATATAATTAGCATGTTTTATATTTATAATTATATTATAACTTGAAAAAATAATTAATATACCACATATGGTATATATAATAATATCAAGATATTCTTTAAGAAACGCTTTCATTGCTTTCCTTTAAATTAACAACATAATGATAATGTTTTTGAAGAGAATTATCAGTATCATTTGCAATAAAGATTCTCAATGAATAATCATTCGTTGAATTACCAGACACAACATTACTATCCAAAAGATTATCTTTAAGAGTGCTTAAACGTCCACTTTTAATCAATTTATTATCAAGTTTTAATTCATACATCAATTCATTTTTTTGAAAGAAAGTAGCACTGGTACACCCATCTCCAGCAGCACTAGGACTAATCTCATCCAAAACTAATTCATAGCTAGCTTTCATGTTTAAATGATTTTTTACACGAAAATAATATGTAGGAATTACATTATCACTATCATTAGGCATAGCATTAATATAGTTTATTGCTCCATTATTTAATAATTCTAAACGAGCATTACTGGAAATAATTTTACCATCATTTTCATTAAAATATATATACCAAAAATAACCACCAGCAATTGTAAATATAATCATACTTATAAAAGCAATTTTAAGTATTAGCACCCTTTTCATTCTTTTTACCTCCATTCATGATATTTTTAACTAACTTATAAACATCCATAACTATAACTAATAAACTTGGTATAACTATTGCAATTATCCAACCATATGATGATACTAGAAAGTATTTAATATATCCAATTTTAGGAATTCTCATAACAACTTTACCAGTAATTTGTGAAAGATTTATTGGACTTCGATCTACTGTTTCATTATGATCACCCTTAGTTATATATATCTTTTCACCATTTTCCTCTTTAATATCAACAATTCTATGAGTAATTAAAACACCATAGTATGTCGGATCTGTTGCACGATATGTTACAACATCACCTCTTTTAACATCATCAGCAGTATCAACTCTTTTAATTAAAACAGCATCTTTTATTTTAATAAGTGGTTCCATACTTCCAGATACAATTACATAAGCGCCATATAATGGTCTATCAGAATTTTTTGTTTTAAATCTAAAGTCAACATAATAAACAGCAAGCAAAATACCCACACCAATTAAAAGGACCAAAATAGAATACATTAATATGCTTGCCATATAATTAAATAACCATTTGATTTCTTCTAAAGTTTTTTTCATGATAACACCTAATTTTTTCCATTTGCGTAAACATTGACTCTGGCAACAATAGAACGTTCTTCATAATCTTCATTCACAACATTCACATCTTCAGATACCCACATTCTTAAAGTATAATTTTTATATCCTCTTTGAGCTTCTTCAGAAGTTATAGTACCTTTATATAAAACAATCTCTTCTTCTTTATCGTTATATTTACTAAATTCATTAAAAGTTTTAACTCTTCCAGTATTTCTAATACAATTAGCAACTTCCACACCTTCATTTTCTAAATATACCTTAACCCAATTAGAAAACAAATTAGATTCTGGCATTTTTTCTAGTGTAATAGTATATTGGGTACCAGCTGAAGCAGAATTAAATTTCAAACTAAAATTATATGTTTTATATTTACCTTCTAATTTTCTACCTACTTCATCCTTCATTGGAAATTGATTAATCATATAAATATAATCACCAATACTTGAATCCTCTGTAAATTCATAAGAAAAATCTTCTTTAGTATTATTTTCATTATCATCTTTTTTATTGTCATCATCCTTTTTTTCAGGAACAGCAAAAATATTATTCATGGGTTGTTTTGCATGAACATCATGATATAAACGCTCATTTAAATAATTACCTGATAACGTTATTACCAAATATATTGCAATAATAGTACCAGTAATAATAATTGCAAAAATCTTATTATATCTTTTTAAAACGGTTAATATTTTCATAAACGACCTACCTTACATAAATAGAATATCATATTATACAAAATTATACAATTACTTATTATAAAAAAAAGAATAAAATATTGACCAAAATATGTCAACTACTTTACTCTTTTTAAATTTTCAATATATTTATCAACCCGAAAAACCCATGTTTTATTCTTATTAAAATGTTTATAAATATTAACTGGTGTCTGATCTTTTGGATCATCAAAGTTTTTTCTAATATTTAAAACTAAATCTAAAATACTATCATCAATTTTATCATATTTCTTATACGATCCCCCAAAACAACCAGGATCTCCTTTTTCCATATAAACATTATTACATTCCTTAAATAAAATACTGCAATCATATTTACAAGTTGTACTTTCTAAAATAATACCAGCAACCAAATAAGGATCTACTTTTTTATAAGCTGATGTTTTAGTAATATATTCTCCATATTCTTCAAGAGAAGTTTTAGCGAAGTATTTATTCATTTTTTCAGCAATTTTTTCAATTTTTTCACCATTATATTCTTCAACAATTTCATCAAGATATTCTATTTTTTCACTTTCTATAACAACTGGTTTTTCTTTAAAATAAACCATCATATCTTTATCAACAATAACTTTATTAAATTCTTTAATTCCATAAAAAATGAAAAAATTAAAAATTAACAAAACTATTAATATAATACTCCTTCTCATAAAGCCTCCCTTTAATTCTTATTCTACAATTGATGTTTCTATAACCGTTATCTCCTTTTTATCACTTTGATTATTATTAAACCTTAATTTTGATAATTTAATCGTAAAAATAATATCTGTTAAAGCATCAAATACAAAGAATCCTCCTATAAATCTAATTAACAAATCAGTAATATTTTTAGCATTTACCATAATATACACTGAAAATGCCACCAAAATAATACTAATTACTAAACTAATCCACCATCTATTAACATTAAATTTCTTTAAACTAAAACTATTAAACATAAAAGTAACTGCATCCATAAACATAATGACACCTGCACAAAATGGAATAAGAGATATCAATACATCAGGATTAAGAATTAAAAATAATCCAAAACTAAGACAAAGAATTCCTCCAAGCAAATTAAATTTACTATAAAATTCTGTTTCCTTCTTTTGATATACACTAATGGTATAAATAAGACCATAAATAATAGCCATAATACCTATAATATAATTAACTGCATCCCTTACAAAACCAGGATTTAATAACATAATTAATCCCATAATAATATATATTATTGATACAAAATAAATACTTCTTTTAAATCTTTTTAATACTTCCACTTGAAATCACCAAATATATAATACTACAAAATATTTTTTTTATCTATAAAAAGTTAAAAATATTTTATTAATTTTACAAAAAAAATAACATTTTCATGTTACTTTTTAGTTTTTACGATAAACCTTTAATGTTTCCATTGTCACTTATTGTCATTTTTAGGTATGCAGCTTCCTTTGGTAATCCTGGCATCGTCATAATTTTACCCATTAAAACTACAATAAATCCTGCTCCACTTGATAGTCTTACATCAGTAACTTTCATTGTAAAATCTCTTGGACTTCCTAATACTTTTTGATCATCTGTTAGAGAATATTGTGTTTTAGCAATACATACTGGTAAACTAGAAAATCCATTATCTTCAAAACTTTTAATTTTTTCATTTGCTATATCACTAAATTCCACATTCCCAGCACGATATATCTCTTTACATATTTTATTAATTTTTTCCTTAATAGGTAAATCATATTCATAAAGTTTCTTATAATCAATTTTATTTTCACATAATTTAACTATTTTAGAAGCAAGACTTACTGCTCCTTCTCCACCTTTAGAGAATGATTCAGATATCTCAAATAAACATCCTAAATCTTCACAATACTTTTTAACAAAAGCAATTTCTTTATCTGTATCAAAACCAAATTTATTTAAACAAATAATAATATTTTTTGTATATTTTTGCATATTTTTTATATGTGTTTCAAGGTTTTTTATGCCTATTTTAATAGCATCAATATTTTCATTAGTAATATTATCTTTATCAACTCCACCATTATATTTCATACTTCTAATTGTAGCATTAATAACGATACATGATGGTTTAAGACCTGCCAAAGGACACTTAATATCCAAGAATTTTTCCGCTCCAAGATCTGCTCCAAATCCAGCTTCTGTTACAACATAATCAGCAAGTTTTAATCCAAGTTTTGTTGCAATAACACTGTTACATCCATGAGCTATATTAGCAAAAGGTCCACCATGAATAATAGCAGGATTATTTTCTAAAGTTTGGACAAGATTTGGTTTAATAGCATCTTTTAAAACTATTGCTAGAGCATCAACACATTTAAGGTCCTTTGCAAAAATCATTTTGCAAGTCTTACTATAACCTAATAATATATTACCTAGTCTTTTCTTTAAATCAGCAAGATCATTTGCTAAACAAAGAATTGCCATAATTTCACTAGCAACAGTTATATTATATTTATCTTTTCTTTCTAGTCCTTTATTATCATATTTTATAATAACATTACGAACTGCCCTATCATTTAAATCAACACATCTTTGAAAAGTAATTCTATCTAAATCAAAATCAAGTTTATTACCTTGATAAATGTGATTATCTAAAATAGCACAAAGTAAATTATTACATGTTTCAATAGCATGCAAATCTCCTGTAAAATGAAGATTAATATCCTCCATTGGTATTACTTGAGAGTATCCTCCTCCTGTTGCTCCACCTTTAATACCAAATACTGGTCCAAGTGATGGTTCACGAAGTACAACTACACTTTTTTTACCAAGTTTATTCATGGCATCATTAATACCAATACTCATTGTTGTTTTACCTTCCCCATAAGGTGTAGGATTAGTACTGGTAACCAAAATTAATTTACCATTTTCTTTATCTTTTAATCTTTTCATAATATTTAAATTAATTTTAGCTTTATAGTCACCATATAATTCCAAATATTTTCTTGGAATATCTAATTTCTTAGCAACCTTAACTATTTTTTCATATTTAGCTTTTTTACTTATTTCAATATCTTCCATAACATCTCCTTAACTTAAGTTTATCAAAAAAACAAATATTTGAAAAGATAGTAGACACACTTTTATATTTTTTTTAACTAATATCTAGTTTTATTAAAAACTTCTATTTTAAAAAAACATAAATATCTAAAGTACTTTTTAACTTTAAAATATTTATGATTTTTATTATACAATTTATATTTACTCCGCCTACCGAAAGGGTTTTCGTCAGGCTCATCATTCTATCCTTTTTCTTGTCCACTTATTTCGTGGTGTGTGGAACGCATCTATCTATTCTTTTAATTTCCTATTACATATGGAGATGTTACAGTACCATCACCACTTATTACAGGCGTTCCAGGTTTAAGTGAAACGGAAGGGCGCAAACCATAGGTGTTGTTCCCGTCGTAGTGGCCGATGTAGCCATTGTCCACGAGGAACTCGTAGGCGTAGTTGTTGTGGAAATAAGAAGGCGACAAAGACCAATAATATGTATTTCTGTTATTTAAATAAAATGATGTATTTTGTGTTCCCGCTAAGCCTCCTGCTAATACTATTTCATCTTCAGTTAGTAATGCAACTGGGTATTGTAATTTTTGATTTCCATTTCCATTATTTACCGTAAATGCATCATTTTTATTTACACATGCTAAACTTGGTTGATTTTTTGTTGTGCTTGTTCCACTTGCATAGTTACTTCTTTCATGTGCTCCAAACAATAATGAATAATTTTTATAATCACTACT
>CACZTI010000032.1 GCA_902783985.1 uncultured Erysipelotrichaceae bacterium
AGATAAACTAACTCAATTGACAACTTAATTTTAGCACGATTTTACACTTTTTTCTTAAAAATTCCACTTTCTACTTGAAATTTGGCTACTTGATTATTTATCAAGTAGCCTTAAATTATCTAATAAAATACCAGTTCCAGATACAACACTGATTAATGGATTTTCTGCCACATTAGAAGATACAGCAAGTTCATTACTAAAGACTTTATCTATACCATCTAAAAGAGCTCCACCACCAGTAATCATAATACCATTTTTATAAATATCTGCTGCAAGTTCCGGAGGAGTATTTTCTAAAACCCATTTGGTAGCATCTATTATTTTCTTTATATCATTTGATAAAGCCTGATATATTTCATTAGAATCAATAGTTAAACTTTTAGGAAGCCCAGAAACTAAATCTCTTCCTTTAATTTTCATTGATTTTTTCTTATCTGGTTTAATTACAGTTCCTATTTCATGTTTAATATCATTTGCCGTTCTCTCACCAATTAATAGTTTATGTTTATCCTTAACAAAATCTTTTATATCATTATCAAAAGAATTACCGGCAACTTTTAAAGATTTACTAATTACAATATCACCAAGTGATAATACCGCAATATCTGTTGTACCACCACCTATATCAACAATCATATTACCTTCTGGTTTACTAATATCAAGCCCTGCTCCTATTGCTGCCACCTTAGGTTCCTCTTCAAGATATACTCTTTTAGCACCAAGTCTCTCTGCTGCTTCTCTTAAAGCATTTTTTTCAACTTCTGTAGTATCAGTAGGACAACAAATAATTATTTTAGGTTTTTTAAACATTCCAAAACCTTTAACTTTATTAATAAAATAATTAAGCATCATTAAAGTTATATCAAAATCTGCTATAACACCATCTTTCATTGGTTTAATCGCTTCATATTTTCCTGGTGTTTTACCAAGCATATTATATGCATCAATTCCAAAAGCAAGAGGCCTTTTAGAATCCTTTTCAATTGCCACAACACTTGGTTCATTTAAAACAATTCCTTCACCTTTGATATATATAAGTACATTAGCAGTCCCTAAATCAATTCCAATATTTTTCATATAATCACCTAATAATAGTATTACCAACTTTTCCTAAATTATTTATTATATTTAATTCTTTTTGACATCTATCATATAACTTACAATCAATATTCCTTAGTTTAATATTTAAATCATCCCAAATAATATCCTCACTAATTCCAAAAATATGAGATAACTCTTGATAATTTTTATCAAGTGTAAGTAAATAGCGACATTCTAACATTATTCTTTCAACATCCATATTTCACCAATTAATCATATTAAAAAAGATGATTAAATATCACCTAATTTTTTATTATAAACATTATTAGGATTAATTATTTTACCATCTTGATAAACCTCAAAATGTAAATGATTCCCTAAACTTTCATTTAATTTACTAAAACCACTTGTTCCAATTTTTTGATTAGTAACAACAATATCTCCTTTTTTAACTTCAATATTTGCAAGTCCTTGATAAACACTTATAAATGAAGAATTATGTCTTATTTTAACAGTTTTACCAAGAAGTTCATCATCCATTACGTCAATTACTGTACCTTCATATATTGAAACAACATCAAAAGTATCATCCATTACATAATCAATACCAGTATTTTGCATAAAAGTATTACCATATAACACAATTGCTTTTTCTTTTTCTTCATCTGATAAATTACTATCATAATATTCTCTAGCTACCTTAACAGATTCATTGATAAATGGTTTACCAATTTTTTCATCACTAACACTATTTATTACAGGAATACTTCTATTTAATATTGTATTAGAGACAAAATTAATATTATCAAATAACTTCTCATTTTCCTTTTTATCAAATGATTTTTTAGTAAAATAAACTCCTACAGTAATAACAAACAAAACTAAAACATATAATGTTGGTATTAATAATGATTTTCTTTTCACATTTATCACCTCAGTAATAGTTATTTACAAAAAAAAACTTTTTATACTAAAAAAGTTTTGAGAATATATTTAAAATAATAAAAATCAATGGAATAATACCAATAACTATTAAAAATATTTTTTCTATTAAAAGATATTTATTTAACTTTATTGATTGTTCTTTTTTAAGTTTAATAGTTTTTAATATCAAAAATATTGCTATAGCAATAAAAATAATAACAAATATTCCAAGATATATACCTAGATTATTTACAAAATTAATTTCATCATTATAAAAATTCACTAATCCATTTTTAAAATATGATTGAGCATCATTATTCAACACACCAAAAAAATGCTTAACTAAAATATAAACCATATATAATAAAAATAAAAAATATTCAACACCAACACCAAACCCAATAATCATATTCATAAAATAATTTTTTTCTAAATTTTTCTTTTCCATAAAAACACTCCTAAAATATTTTAATGTTTATAAAATCATATAAAAAATTAGCTAAAAGGTATATTAATACCAAAGCTATAACTACATAAAATACTCTAGCCTGAACTACCTTACCTTTTTTAAAAATACCATTAATATTAACAGCATCAATAGACCATATAACAATAATACTACTTAATAAATAAACAGCAAATTTAAGCATGATATTCCTCTTTTTCAATTAATTTAACTTTATTAATTCTTCTTATATGCTTTTCTAAATTAGAAAACTCTGTTTCAACAAATGTTTTTACAATTTCTAAAGCTTCATCAAGATCTTTTTCTCCATTAAATGCAACACAATTAGTATCATTATCACATCTTGTATGATATGCATCCATTTTATTATCTACTTTAGCACAATAAATACCTTTCATTTTATTTAAAGCAATACTAATACCTATACCACTACCACAAATAGCAATACCATAATCAACCTCATGATTAATAATACCATTACCTAATTTATAAGCGAAATCTGGGTAATCACATGATTCTTTACTATTTGTTCCATAATCAATTATAATATACCCTAATTCTTTTAATTTATTAATTAATTCATTTTTTAATTTAAAACCACGATGATCTGATGCAATACCTAACTTCATACTTTATCCTCCAATACTTATCTTATCATAAAAAAACAAAAAAGAATAGTATAAACTATCCTTCATATCCATATTTTTTATTAAATTTATCAACTCTACCTGTCTTAGATCCTCTTGCTTGTTTTCCAGTATAAAATGGATGACATTTAGAACAAATTTCAACATTTATTTCACTTTTAGTAGATTTTGTTTTAAAAGTTTCTCCACAAGCACAAGTTACAGTACAATCAACATATTCAACTTTCTTTTCATTATTAGCCTTTGCCATAATATTCTCCTTTCGCCATGAATTTAATCATAGTAATACAAATTACTAGGATATTATAACAATTTTTATTATTAAAATCAAGTATTTTCTAATAAATAAGTCTTAATTATCTTAGCAATTTCTCTGTTTCCTTCAATATTTAAATGAATTTCATCACTTTTATAGTTATTACCTTTAACTATTTCATATAATTTTATATAATTTATATTATTTTTAATCATTAAGTTAGACAACCTATTATCTATATCAAAAAAGAATTCATCAGTTTTACTATCATAATAATTAGTAGGATTATAATATCCTAAAAACATTATTTTGCCTTTGGCATATTGATTTATTTCATTAATCAATAATTCAATATCATTATACATTTTATTAAAATAATAATAATTTTTATTCATATCAAATTTACTATAATTTTTACTTAATTCTTCTTCACCAATAAATATTACTAAAACATCACTTTCTCTTAAATCTTTTTTTATATAATAATCTTTATCATTAAATCTAATAGTTTTATTATTCTTTATATCTTTAATTAAACTATTAATATCTTTATTAATAAATAAGTTATTATAATTTAATAAGTGATTATTTAAATAATTTTTAATTATTTCATTATAATTATAACAGTTTAAAGTATCATTAAAAGAAACATAATTTACTAAATTATTATTAAAATTACTATAAATTATATATATACCAAAAAAAGTTAATAAGAAATATATTATTTTTTTCATAAACACCAATAAATTATATTTCTTAATAACTTTATTTATTCTTCAATCAATTCTATCTTAGCTCCTATATTTGTAAGTTTAGATACAATATCTTCATAACCTCTTAAAATATATTGAGCGTTTAAAATTCTTGTATGACCTTCTGCTTTTAAAGCTGCCAAAAGAAGTGATGCACCAGCTCTTAAATCAGTAGCCATAACCTCTTCACCATGTAAGTGATTAGATCCTAAAATCGTTAATTCTCTTCCATTAATTGATATATTAGCTCCCATTTTATTTAAATATGGAATATTCATAAATCTATTTTCATATATTGTTTCATTTACAGTACTTTTTCCTTTTGCTCCAACAAGTAATGGAACAAATGGTTGTTGTAAATCCGTTGGGAATCCAGGATAACCTGATGTTTTAACATCACATCCTATTATATTATCATTAGCATTAACAATAATATTATCATCATTTATTACTATATCACAACCCATATCAATCATTTTATCTGTAAGACTTTTAACATGTTCTGGAATAATATTTTGGATATTTAAATAACTTCCTTTTAAAGCTCCTAAAATAATATATGTTCCCGCTTCTATTCTATCAGGTATTACATCATGAAAACAACCATCAAGCTTATCAACACCAACTATTTTTATAGTCTCATATCCTGCACCTGTAATTTTAGCCCCCATTTTATTAAGCATATTGGCAAGATCAACGATTTCTGGTTCTTTAGCAGCATTATGAATAATAGTTTCCCCTTTTGCTAATACTGACACTATTAAAGCATTAACAGTAGCCCCAACACTAGGCATATCAAGAGTAATTTCATTTCCAATTAGTTCTTTGGCTGTAATATGAAATATACAATCTTTTTCTTCTATCAAGGCTCCTAATTTTTCAAAAACTTTTAATGTTTGATCAATAGGACGACTTCCAATACTACATCCTCCTGGAAATGACATATGAACTTCACCAAATCTTGCTAATAAACTAGCCATAAAGTAATATGATGCACGAAGCTTATTAGAATATTCATCTGGTATTTCTTTATTAACTAAATTACTTGGATCAATTACCATACTTCCACTAGCTTCATTAACTGTCACATTTAAATATCTTAAAATATCACATAATGCATTAATATCAGTAATATTTGGAATATTTGTTAATGTTGTTTTATTGCTAGTTAAAATAGCAGCTGGTATTAAAGATACTGCACTATTTTTAGCACCACTTATATAAACAGTTCCAGTTAGTGTTTTCCCTCCATCTATTTCTAAAATTTTCATTTAACACCTCATATTATTTTATTTATTATCATTTAAAATGTTAATTTTATCCTCAATAAACTTTTCCATAGCATCTTTTCCACTATAAATAATTTTACGTGGATCATATACATTAGGATTATTATTTATAAATTGTTTAACCGCTTCCATCCAAACATATTGAATATCAGAATTAACATTAATTTTACTAATACCACATTTAATAGATTTTCTTAAAATATCATGCGATAAACCAGAACCTCCATGCATAACTAAAGGAACATCTATATTATCTCTTAATTTCTTTATTAAATCATATTGAATATTAACTTCACCTTTATATATACCATGAACTGTACCAATTGCTGGAGTAAAAGAATCAATACCAGTTTCATTAACAAATCTTATACATTCATCATAATCAGCAACCAATATATTACTTGCCACATTATCTTCAATACCACCAACATGACCAAGTTCAGCCTCAACAGTTACATTTTTTAAATGTGCATAATCAACAACTTTCTTTGTTTCTTTAATATTTTCTTCTAAACTTAATTTTGATGCATCTATCATAACAGATGTAAAACCAGCATCAATTGCTTTTTTACAACTATCAAAACTATCACCATGATCTAAATGTAAGCAAACTGGAATATGAATATCTAAATCATTTACTAAACTATTAACTAAACTTGCAACTACATTAAATCCACCCATATATTTTATAGCCCCTAAACTAGCTCCAAGTATAACAGGTGTATTCATACTATTACATTTTTCTAAAATGATTTTAGCCCACTCTAAATTATTAATATTAAAGTGATATACCACTTGATAATTCTCTCTAGCCTCCATTAACATTTTTTTACTATTTACTAACATAAAACACCTCATATACATCATAATACAAATTTTCAATAAAGTCAAAAAAAATACTAGTATAAACTAGTATTATCTTACTCTTCCACTTTCAAATAGTTGAGATGTAATTAAATTATAGTTTTCTTCAAGTTCACTGATTATTGTATTAAAATCACACATATTACCATTTATATCTTTTGAATAAGCATGATTTGTTTCAAGTGTAGTTTGACCTAACATAAAAACAATATATCTTGCAATAGGTGAAATATCATAATATCCATATCTATTACCATTATGTTCAAATGTTACATTACCAAATATAAAATCCAAAAAGAAATCATTATAATCATTAACATCACTTGTAGTTAAAGCTCTATCTCCGTTATATGCATCATCAACTAACATATTTCTTCTTGATGTAAAACTAGAGATAACTTCATATTCAATAGAACCTTCTGGAAACATAACATCAAACAATGGGAATATTTTATCACCTGACATGTTTCCACCTTCAATTAATTTTTCTACCTCAGCCATATTAGCTTGACATAATCTATTAATACCATTGATAGTATCAAATAGTTCTTCTTCGCTTAATCTTTCTCCATTATTTAATCTTATAATATTTCTTGTTAATGGATCAACATTCTCGATTGTTTCACCAACATTCTCACGGAATGTTTCATTATATTCTTCATCAGTTTGAGTATTAGAATCCTCTACTGATACAACTTGAATAGGTTCCTCCGTAACATAAGGAGTTGGTACTTCCGTAGGAACAGCAGTTACTACAGGTGTAATATAAGGTGTAGGTGCCTCTGTTACAATTGCAGTAGGTGTTACTATAGTCTCTGGTTTTGGTGTAAAAGTAGCACTTTGTTCAATAACAGGTTTTTTTCCAAATATTTGAAACAATTTTGATTTTTCTTTATTAAGAACAAAATCAACAGCAACACCACCGATTACAAGAGCTGATACAAGAGCAAGCAATTTAACACCAGTTTTTCTTGATGAACGTTCTTCACCCTTTGTTTCCTCTACTTTATCTGAATCACTACTATGTTTTTCATTAACAATAGGCACTACTTTTTCCTTTTTACTATCTTTTTGAAATTCATTTAATTCCACTCTCGGATCTTTCATAACCTTCTCTAAAGTTAATCCTTCTTGATTCATAAACTTAAATATTGCACCTAAAACATCATTAGTAATTTCACTAGAACCATCTTCATAATAAATAATACAATTATTAAAAACATTTTTTTCTTTATCTACAGAATAAATGATTTTTTCAATCTTCATTTTCCCCTCCAAATACAAGGGTATTATACCATAAATAAGTCAAAAAGTCAATTTGAAAGCAAATCATATATAAGAGAACGATATTCCACATCACTAGTATTATCATTTTCATCTATTAAACATAATGGTGGATATAATACACACCACCAATTATCACCCAATCCCTTACCTAAAGTAATTACCAAAGATTCATATTCACCATCCTGATAAACAACACCTTTATAACTTTTTCTAGGAAAATAATTCATCCCATAATTAATCTTATAATTATTTATTTTACTACCAATTATTTTATTAATTTCATCCATATTGTTTTTTATACTAAATCTTGCTTCACTAACACTACTTGCATTACCAATAATATTATAAATATCATTTTCTATTTCTTCTTTTAATTTTTTCTTTTCATATAAATCACTAATACTATTGCTATTAGCAATAATTCTTATTCTAATAGCATCACTTGGTATCATAATTTCTTCATTTTTATTTTTAATCATTATTCCAATAACACAACATATTAATAACACCATTAGTTTTTTCAAAAAAATCACCTTCATTATTAATAATGAGATGATTCTTTTATTTTATACAAAAAAATAAGTATTTCTACTTATCTCTTATTACAAAAATCATTCGATCTCTTCCTGATAAATCTTTTTTACATGTTATAGAAACATCTTTCATATCACTAAAAAGTTTAATAATATCATCTTTTTCATCATAACCAATTTCCATAGCTAAAATAAATTTATCATTAACATAATTTTCTAAATTATTTCTAATTTTTTTATAAATATCAAGTCCATCTATACCACCATATAAAGCAAGATGTGGTTCATTATTATATACAATGTCTTCTATTTCTTCATCATTTTTAATATATGGAGGATTACTTATAATAACATCATATTTATCATAAACATTATTCCACATATCACTTTGAATAAAGGATACATCAACCTTATTTAATAATGCATTATCTCGTGATACCTTTAAAGCATCATTACTAATATCTAATAAAGTAACCCTAGATTCAGGTAACTTTTTCTTTAATGTAATACCAATACATCCAGAACCAGTTCCCAAATCAATAATATTAACTGGTTTGTCAAAATGTTCTTTAATTAAATTAATAGTATTTTCCACTAATTCTTCTGTTTCAAATCTTGGAATTAAAACATTTTCATTTACTTTAAATATATTTCCATAAAAATTAACATTTCCAATTACATATTGAATAGGTTTATTCTTTAATAAAGCTATTTTTTCTTGAAATTCCTTTATTTTAGAATCACTAACATTTTCATCTAAATGTAACAATAATTCCAGTGAATCATAACCTAAAATACTTCCTAATAGCATCATAACTTGATCTTTATGAAGATATTTTTTTCCTAAAATAATTAATTCTTGAATAGTCATTATTCTTCTTCGCCCATTAATTTTCTTTTTTGATCTTCGGTAATTAAAGCTTCAATTATATCATCCAAAGCACCATTCATAACTCTATCCAAATTATTAGTAGTATAACCTATACGATGATCAGTAACTCTATTTTGAGGATAATTATAAGTTCTTATCTTTTCACTACGATCTCCTGTACCAATTTTACTCTTTCTTTCACTTCCTACTTTTTCATCTTGTTCTCTTTGTTTTGCTTCATAAAGTCTTGCACGTAATACTCTCATTGCTTGTTCTTTATTTTGAATTTGACTTCTTTCATTTTGACAAGTAACAACCGTATTTGTAGGAATATGAGTAATTCTAACAGCAGAAGGTGTTGTATTAACTCCTTGACCACCATGACCAGATGCACAATATACATCTATTCTTAAATCATTGGGATTAATATCAATACTTACATCTTCTACTTCTGGCATAACTAAAACCGTCGCTGTTGAAGTTTGAATTCTTCCATTAGCTTCCGTTACTGGAACTCTTTGAACTCTATGAGATCCATTTTCATATTTAAGTTTAGAATAAGCATTAGCACCTTTAACGATAAATTCAATCCCTGCATATCCACCAGATGCCCCTTCAGTATAATCAACAATTTCTATTTTAAACCCATTGTTTTCACAATACTTTTGATACATTCTAAATAAGTCACCTGCAAAGATATTCGCTTCATCTCCACCAGCAGCTCCTCTTATTTCCATAATAACATTCTTGCCATCATTTTCATCTTTTGGTATTAATAAAATCTTAAGTTTTTCTTCCATTAATTCTTTTTCACTAGATAATCTTGTAAGTTCTTCTTTGGCAAAATCAGCTATTTCACTATCTTTTAACATTTCTCGAGATTCTTCCATATCACTTAAAATCTTTTTATAATCTCGATATGCCATAACCACTTCCTCTAAATTTGAAAGTTCAATAGATAATTCTCTCGATTTCTTAATATCATTTAATGTATCTTCTTGCATTAATAAATTATTAATTTCATTATATCTATTTTCTATTAAATTTAATCTCTCTATCATAATATCACTCAATCTTAATTATTTTCTATATCCATTTCATCATCATCAACAATAACTAAATCTGATAAATCATCATCGTCATCATCACCATATGGTGTATCCTCATCATCAGATAATTCTTCATCAAAATTAATATCATCATCGTAATTATCTTCTTCTAATAAATTACCTTCTTCATCTTCTTCTTCATCTTCATCATCATCAACACTACTTAATAGTTTATCAGAAGTATGTCTTGTTCTTAAATCCCACATTCCATCAACTAATAAAAATCTTTTATCAGTAGTTAATGAAGTATAATAATCACCTATTTTATTATCAATAGTATTACTAGGTAATTCCAATAATTTCACTATATTACTAAATAAATCTAAAGTATTCATACTTTTCTTTTCTTTTTCTAAAATCAAATAAGTAATATCCTTAAAAGATAAATTTTCAATATCTTCCTTTTTAATATCTTTCATGTTCCCTCCACATAATTAATTATCATAACACTTATATCATTTTTCTTTACTAAAATCAATATTAATTTTTAAACTTAACAAAATATTCATTAACCATATTCTCTTCCATCAAAGAATATCTTACTAAATAACTATTCTTTTTCCTAGTTAAAATCAATGTTTTTATTTCTTTTATAAAATCCATTTTCAATTTTTTAGCATAAATAAAAATTTTATTTTTTTTAAAATCTAATGTAAACTCATATTCACTATTTTCTCTTGTTATAATATCATTTTCCATATCAATAACCATTTTATTATTAGCTAAATCAATATATTTTATTACATTATTATTTTTAATTGCCATAATATTATAATTTTCTTCGTTTTTTTCTAATTTAGTATAGACTGATATTTCTTTTCTTTCCATAACTCATCGTGTTTGATTATAGCATAAATTATCAAGAAATCAATACATATTTAAAAAAATTTTTTTCATAATAATAATGGTGATATCATGAAATTAAAAAAAAGATTATTTAAATACTTTTTCTTTATATTATTATTCATTATTTTTTCTATAAATGGTATTTATTTAATTGCAAAACATAAAGAAAAATTAGATATCAATAATGTTAATAGTTTTTATTTATATGATAATAATACAAATCTTTATTTTCAAGGTAGTAATGGTAAAGAATGGGTTAAATTAAATGATATTAACCCATATGTTATTAAATCAACTATTAATATTGAAGATAAAAATTTTTATTCCCACCATGGTTTTGACATTCTAAGAATAGCAAAAGCATTATTTAATAATATTAAAAATAAAAAAATAGTAGAAGGAGCTTCCACTATTACCCAGCAATACGCTAAAAATCTTTATTTAGATTTTGATAAAACTTTAAAAAGAAAAATAGATGAATTATGGATAACTATTCAAATAGAAACTCATTATACTAAAGATGAAATATTAGAAGGATATTTAAATACCATTAATTATGGTCATGGCAACTATGGTATAAAAGCTGCTAGTAACTTTTATTTTAATAAAAATCCCCTTGATCTAACATTAGCAGAAAGTGTTATTCTATCAAATATTCCTAAATCACCTAATAATTATTCACCTATTAATAATCCTGAAATATCAAGAAAAAGATTAGAAAAAACACTCAATAATCTAAAAGAAGACAACATAATTACGGATGAAGAATATCATCAAGCTTTAAATGAAGAAATAAAAATATATGGTAAAAAAGAAACCATTAATCTTAAAACATTAATGTATTACGAAGAAGCTGTCTTTAAAGAACTAAAAAGTCTTTCCGATATTCCCAAATCATATCTTGATTCAGGAGGACTTAAAATATATACCACTTTGGATTTAAATGCTCAAACTATTTTAGAAGATAATATTAATAAAACTATTAAAAATGATAACTTAGAAGTAAATAGTATTATGATGGATTCTAAAACCGGAGCCATTATTGCATTAATAGGTGGAAGAGATTATAACAAAAGTCAATATAATCGATCACTTTATTCTAAAAGACAAGTTGGTTCAACCATGAAACCAATATTATACTATACCGCTCTTTTAAATGGATTCACCCCATCAAGTTCCTTCCTATCAGAAAAAACAACCTTTAAAATATCACAAGATAAAACATATTCTCCCAAAAATTATGGTGATTTATATGGTAACAAAGCTATTTCTATGGCCGAAGCCATCGCTGTATCTGATAATATTTATGCCATTAAAACCCATTTATTTTTAGGAGAAAAAGCGATGATAAACACCGCATATAAAATGGGTATTAAAACCAAATTAGAAGAAATACCATCTCTTCCACTAGGTACTATTCCTTTAAATATTATTGAAATAACCAATGCATATCAAACACTAGCAAATGAAGGAATCAAATGTGAACCATATTTTATAAGTAAAGTAACTGATATGAATGATAATATTTTATATGAACACAAAGATACATCAGAAATAGTCTTACAAAATGATTTAGTCTATATCTTAAATGAAATGTTATCCCTTACATATGACTATGATTTAATAGATTATTCCTATCCTACCAATATTTCAATTAAAGCGTTACTTTCTAATAAATACGCTATAAAATCAGGATCAACTAGTACAGATAATTGGGTAATAGGATTTAATAAAAACGTTGTAACAAGTATTTGGGTTGGCAATGATGATAATAGTGATATTGGAGGAACTGATTATAAATATGTCAAAAAAATATGGGCCAATACTATGGAAAAATATTTAGAAAACAAAGATAATACCTGGTATACCAAACCAAATAATGTTGTCGGAGTATTTGTAGACCCCATAACAGGAACCCTTGCTAATAAAGATACCAAAAAAAGAAAAATATTTTACTATCTTGAAGGCACAGAACCAACTGATATCCAAGAAGTATTTCAAGAATTAGAATGAAAATATCCACAAAATTGTGGATATTTATACTATAATTTCTACTTCATCACCTTGTTTTAATAAAAATCCATTAGCATCATCAGTATCAAGATGTAGTTCAAAATAAGCTTTATCAGAATCTTTTAAATAAACATTATTTATTATACCACTTTTCTCACCGTCAATTTTGACACTAACTTTTTCTACTCCAACCAAATTATGTTTAATTCTTTCATTTTCATCAACATGTATATGTCTTGTCGCAATTATACAAGCTTTCTTGGTTATCTCTCCTTTTGGTCCTATAATAGTTATCAATGCAGCATCAAGAAGATCTCCCGAATTTCTAACAGGAGGATCAACTCCTAAATAATAAGCATCTGTTTTAGAAATTTCAACTTGTGTATAAGTTCTATTAGGTCCTAATATCCTAACACCTTCATATTCTCTTTTATTACCTTTAATAGTAACTGTTTCATTACAAGCATACATTCCCGGTTGTGTTAAATCATTTCTCTTAGTTAATGGTATATCACCAAACAATATTTTATAATCTTCTTCACATAAATGAACATGTCTATTTGATATTCCAACATTTACTTTCATAAATCACTCTCCATTAACCATTTTAACACATTATATTCATAAATAAAATGATATTTCATAAAATTATTTGAAAGGTGATTTAATGAATAATAATCTCTATCCAAATAATGGATATATTAATCCAAATCCTATAATACCTAATGTTAACATCAAACAAAATACATCTACCTATGTCGAAGATTACTTAAAAAGAAATATTGATAAAATAATTGAAGCACATGTATCATTTTGTGATTCCATTGAATGGCGTGATAGTATCTTTACAGGTAAATTAATATCAGTTGGTAAAGACTATATTGCTATTAATAATAATCAAAATACCTTTATTATTTGGAATATTTACTTAGATTATATTGTTATTAAAGATTAAGAGAATACTTGAATATTCTCATCTTTTATTTTATAATATCATTATGGTAGGTGAAATAATGAATATATATGTAATTATTTGTATAATAGTTGCTTTAATAGCATCAATAATAATTTTTTTAATCAATATTTATAATAAATATCAATGGGTACTAATAAAAATAAAAAAAGGAGAAAACAATATTGAAAGTTTCTTAAATATTAAATACGATACCTTAATGAGATATTTTGAATTTTTAAAAAGCAATATTACAGTTGATGAAGATGATTTTGAAGAATATAAACTATTTAATACCGAAGTATCCTTAAATAAATTAAATGATAAAATTATTGATTTAAAAAACCTAATTAATCGTTATATGGATAATAATGAAGAATTATATAAAAATGAAACTATTACTAAAATTAATGAAGAATTATATAATATTAATTTAAGTATCAATAGTTCTAAAAAATATTATAATGAACATGTAGCCGAATACAATAATTTATGTCAATCGTATCCTTCAAAAATAATCGCTAATATTTTTAAATATAAAACAAAATCATTTATCGATGAAGACGCTCCAGATAACTTAAAAATACTTAATCAGGAAGAACAATCCTGATTTTTTTCATATGAAAATGAGGAATAAATTATTCCTCATTTACTATTTTTTTCTAATAATAACTTTTACTTTAGTAGTTTTAGCTTCATAACTAAGTCTTACATCCTCGCCACTAACTTTTACATCAACTTCATATTCACCAGGATTTGTACATTTTGATAAATCAATCGTAGCCGTAATTTTACTTTCATCAAGATCTTTTAAAGCATCTTCACTACCTTTAACAATAACAGATGTTTTAACATTACTTTCACTTGTTGTCATAACCGCTAAATCATTACTTAAATTTTCATGAATAATTGGTACATTACTAATTTCTTTTTGACTTTCTTTAGTTACTGTTAAATTAACTGTAATTGTCTTTATACTTATATCTCTTACACCATTAGGTTTTTTAATATTAACTGTATAAGATTTATTTTCACTTACACCATTTGTATCAACGTAAACTGGAACAAATTCAATTTTTTCTAAAGCTTCTTCACTTCCATAAATTTCAATTGAATTAGAACTTGGTGTTAAAGACATAATAGCATATCCAAGAGCTGGTTTATCACCATCATTTGGCATAACTTTAATAGGAACTGTTTTACTTGATGATGATAGTTTAATCGTTGCATCAACTGTTTCTGGTAATATCTCTACGTTAACAACCTCACCATTATCGTCATAAGCCACTAATTTACAATTTTTAATAGTAGCTTCTCCTGCTTTAGGATTAACTAAATTACTTAAATCAATCAAAGCTTTAACATATCCAACTTTTTGTAAAGTCTTCTCATTTCCTTTAATTGTAACCTCACTCTTACTTAGAGTAACATCTGTTATATCTAATTTACTATCCAAACTTTCTCGATGTAATAATTCATATGTAGCTTCACGAGATGCCGATATTTTATCATATATTACAACAGTAACATAACTAGGATCTATTGTATAATCAACAAATCCAAAAGATTGACTATATTTAAGTTCTACTTTATGAGTTCCTACTGATAATTCTCTTAAATCTACCGTTATTCCTTTAGTTGGATATTGTTTTGCAAGATAAATATTTGATTTATTACCAATTAATACTACATCCGCACTTTTAGGAATACCTTCCACTACATAACTTTCATCATTATATATAGCCGTTACCGGTTCATTATTAAGTCTCTCAGCATAACTATTCATCATAATATTAGAATCTTTATCTAATTTATAAAAAGCAATAAAAGCAAAAATTAATGCAATTACTAGTAATGCCTTCTTTGTTGTTAAAAAGTTTTCAATACCTTTTCCATTGTTTTTAAAGAAATCACCAATTTTTAATATTACCTTCATTAATGGTGTAATTATTATCTTATCAAAGAACATAATAATTTTACCAATAAACCTTAGTATCTTTTTAATTAATTTCTTCATAATCATCATCCTCCAAGGCTACTTCAACATCTTGTTTAGGTTTAAGTTCATCGATTAGCATCATCCTTGCATCATCTAAAGATAGATTATAGAATAATTCTCCCTTAACACAAATGGAAACTCTACCAGTTTCTTCACTAACAACAATACTAATGGCATCAGATTCTTCTGCAATACCTAAAGCTGCACGATGTCTTGTGCCAAGTCGTTTATTAAGACTTATACTGTTACTTGTAGGAAATACTGCTCCTGCACAACTAATTCTATTTCCTTGAATAATTACAGCTCCATCATGTAATGGATTATTAGGGAAGAAAATACTTATCAATAACTCACTTGATAAATCTGCATATAATGGTTTAGCTTTATTGATATAATCAAGTAAACTAACATCTCTTTCAATAACAATTAATCCACCAATTCTTGATTTACGAAGATAACCAACAGCATTAATTATTTCATAAACCATTTTTTCTCTCTCATCAACTGATAATGTTTTATGTCTACCTAATAATTGACTTCTACCAAGTTGTTCCAATACACTTCTAATTTCAGGTTGAAAAATAACTATAATTGCAAGAGGTCCATACATAATAACATATTCAAGTATTAAACCTAATGTATTAAGTTTTAACCAATAACTCAACAGTTTTAATATAATAACTATTAATACCCCTTTAAATATTAAAGTCATTTTAACATTACTTTTAATATTCTTTAATATATAATAAAACAAAAACCAAACTAATAAAACATCCAAAATGTTTCTTAAAATATCTAATATATTATCTACTATCATTTTCATGCTCCTTTTATTTATTAAGTATACCAAAAAAAAGACAAATAGTAAATAACATAATCAAAGTTTTTACAAATTCGTCTATTCCATAACCTCATAACAATTATCTGTAGTAAAAAAGATTTCTTTATCAATATTTATTAAATCATTTCTAATAAAAGAATAATATCTATTACTAGAAAGTACCATTAATGTAGGATCATCATTATCTAACACTATTGCATTAATATTATATTTGTTTTTTAAATACTTAATAATATCATCACATTTTTTACTTCTAATTAATATAACTTTATTTTGTGATACACCCAAAATTATCATATTACATATATAATTACTAATATACAAATAACATAGTGCATATAAAATAATATTAAATCCAAAGAAATATCCTCCCATTAATAAAATCATTGTATTAATAACAAAATTAGTAGAACTTATTGATACCTTAAAATATTTATTAATAATAGGAGATATAATCCCTAAACCACTAGAAGCAAAACCATTTTTATAAATAATACCATTGCTAATACCAGAAACAATACTTGCAATAATAACAATCAAAAAAATATCACGATAATTTAACATTACAACACTGGTAATATTCTCTGTTAAATTAACAAATAATGGATATATTATACTTGCATAAATAATTCCAATAATACTTTTTTTATCAAGAAAGATAAACCCCAAGATAAAAGTAATAATATAAATAATAACAATAATTTGACTAGTTGATAAATTAACAATTTTACTAATAACTAAAGAAAGTCCCGGACTTCCACCACTTACTAAATTAATAGGTTTAACAAGTAAATTAAAATTAATAGCGGATATTAAATTAGCAAAAGTAAGCATTAAATATCTTGGTAAATTCTTTTTAATTATATCCATTATTTACCACCACCAACTTCATAACTATTTGAAACAACAAAGAAGGCATTACTATCAATATTTCTTAAACCATCTTTTAATTTATAATAATCTCTTGTCGGTATAACAACAAATAAAATATATCTTTCTTCACCAGTATAAGCCCCTTTTCCTTTTAAAATAGTTACACCATGTGATAAGTCTTCCATAATAAATTTTTTTACTTCATTAGGTTTATTAGTAATAATATAAAATGATTTATTACCACTTAAACCAAGAATAACCTTATCTATCATAACACTATAAATATATATAGATATACCAGAATATATAAAGGTTTCAAGTCCAAATACAATACATCCCATAAAAGTAATGACTAAATCAATAAAAAAGGTTAATACACCAAATGGGATATGAAAATATTTATTAAAAATCTTCGTTATAATATCCACACCACCTGTTGTATATCCTTCTTTATAAATAATTCCTAATCCAAATCCAAATAAAACACCACCAATAACTGAAGCAAGTAATCTATTATCAATTTGCAAATTAAGCTTTACTAATACTAAATTTGTTAAATATATAAATAAAGGAAATAATATACTACCTAAAAAAGACTTTAGCATATCTTCTTTATTTAAAAACAAAAATCCAATACCAAATAATACTACTGATAAAATAAAAATTACTAAAGCTTCAGAAAAATTAAATAAATAATTTAAAAGTACTGCAATACCTGATAATCCACCAGATACAATATGATATGGTGAAAAAAAGATATTAAAAGCGATAGCACAAATTAATGTACCAATTACAATAATTAAAAAACTCCTTATTTTCATAATCTACCTCATTTTTTCAAATAACTTAATATAAATTCATTAATATCACCATCAAGAACCTTTAAAACATTACTTGTTTCATAATTAGTTCGATGATCTTTAACTAAAGAATATGGATGCATTACATAACTTCTTATTTGACTACCAAAGCTTGTTATTTGATTTTCCCCTTTGATATTATTTAATTCTTGTTCTTTTTTTTCTATTTCAAGCAATTTTAATTTACCTTTTAATACATTCATCGCACTTTCTTTATTTTGATGTTGACTTCTTTGACTTTGACATGTAACCACAATTTTGGTTGGCAAATGGGTTATTCTAACAGCAGATTCGGTTCTATTAATATGTTGTCCTCCAGCTCCACTACTTTTATATATATCTATTTTTAAATCTTTTTCATCAATAACAATACTATTATCTTCCCTAAATTCTGGAGTAACATCAACACTAGCAAAAGAAGTATGTCGTTTATGATTAGCATCAAACGGACTCAGTCTCACAAGTCGATGAACTCCTTTTTCTCCTTTTAAATAACCATAAGCAAAATTACCACTAACTTTAATTGAACAACTTTTAAGACCAACATCTTCACCATCTAAATATGATAATACCTCATACTTAAAATTATTTTTTTCAAAATATCTTAGATACATTCTAAATAACATATCTGCCCAATCACAAGCTTCTGTTCCACCAGCACCAGCATGTATTTCTAAAATACAATTATTTTTATCATATGGTCCTGATAATAACAAAAATATTTCAAGATCCTTCATCTCTTCTTCAATTTTTTGATAATCATTAGAAACCTCAGTTAATAATGACATATCATTTTCATTATCTAATAAATCACAAATTTCTAAATCATTTAAAATATCATCTTTAACACTTTGCATTTTTGAAACTATTAAAGATAAATTATTTTTTTCATCAATTATTTCTTGTGCTTTATCTCTATCATTCCAAAAATCAGGATTATTTATTTCTATTTCTAATTCATTTATTTTTTTTAATTTACCATCTCCGTCAAAGAGACCTCCATAAATCATCTACTTTTTCCAAATATTTTAATAATCCTCTTTTTATTTCTCCTATATCCATATAACCTCCATAACTATATCAATTATATATTATTTAATTAATTATTTCAATATAAAAGAAAAGAGATAGTAGTTAGGAGTTAGATGAAGAAAAGACTATCCCTTTTCAAGAATTAAATATTATCACAAATCATTGTCGAAATATGTCGAATTTTGTCGAAAATATATTTTTTTTATAAAATCCCTAATTATTATAACAATTAGGGATTTATATTATTTACTACTTTGATATTTTTGTGTAACTAAATAACCTATAATAGCGAAAATAAGAAATAAGATTATTGAAGCATAGATAAAGTAAGCAAAACCTGATATATCATCTCTAAAAAATCTTACGATACTTTCCATAACTACCTACTCATTAAATATCTTGCTGTTCTAACCATTTGAGTACTATAACCCATTTCATTATCATACCAAGCTACAATCTTAACAAGTTGTTTTCCATCAACATCTAATACATTAGTACAAAGTCCATCAACAACGGCACCATACATAGAACCAATAACATCACTTGATACAATAGGATCTTCCGTATACATAATAGTTTCATTTTGATTATTTTTAAATAATTCATTAATTTCTTCTTTAGTAGTATTTCTTTTTAATTCTAAAGATAAATCAATAACAGAACCATCTGGTACAGGTACTCTCATTGCAGTTCCATCAAGTCTTCCATTAAGTTCAGGAATAACTTTTCCTATAGCGCTAGCAGCTCCAGTTGATGCTGGAATAATATTAGCAGCACAAGCTCTTCCTCTTCTTGAATACATTCCTTTTTTATGAGCAACATCAAGAGTTGCTTGATCATTAGTATATGCATGAACTGTTGTCATATATCCTTTAACAACACCCAAATTATCATTAATTATTTTAAGTACTGGAGCAAGACAGTTAGTTGTACAACTTGCTGCAGAAATAACCTGTTCTGTTCCATCTAATATTTCATGATTTACATTATATACAATTGTTTTAAGATCTCCCTTTGCAGGAGCAGATATTATAACTTTTTTAGCTCCAGCATTAATATGTGCCATTGCTTTATCTTTATCAGTAAATAATCCCGTACACTCCATAACAACATCAATACCTAATTCTTTCCAAGGTAAATTAGCTGGATCTTTTTCACTATAAACTTTTATTTTCTTACCCATTACAATAATATTTTCATCATCACTTTTAATACTATCTACTAAAAAATTACGATGATTTGTATCATATTTTAATAAATAAGCCAAATCTTCAGCACTTGTTAAATCATTGATGGCAACCACTTCCATTTTAGGATCATCCATCATTAATCTAAAAACAAGTCTTCCTATTCTTCCAAAACCATTAATCGCTACTTTCATTTTTCATCTTCCTTTCCTAAAAACAACTTCCCCCAATAAATTCTCTTAATAATGAATCCGCTGGTATGGCCTCACTTGGTATTGGTAAAAATACATCAAGTATTTTCATAAGCCTTACGGCTTCACTATAATTTTTATCATCACTTTTAACAGAATATAAAAGTGGTAACACATAAGTTTTTAAAATACAAAATTCATATATCAACGAAGTGTTAAATACATAATCTGCTTCATCTTGATAAGCAAAAACATATTTTTCTTCACCTTCTCTAACATCATCCCATAAATCAAGAGTACGAGAAACATTATACCCTCTTGTTCTATTATCCCTAATCATTCTTCTTAAAAGTCTATTATCTGTTGTTGACATACGATTATCTTTATCAATATTAATCGCAGTTAAAGGTGATAAGTAAACTTTATATTTATATTCTCTAGGAATATCAGGAAGAAGTTTAGGGTTCAATGCATGAATACCTTCTATTAATAAAATATCTGTTTTAGCAAGAACCATTTCTTCCTTAAATTTCTTCTCCCCAGAATAAAAATCAAATGTTGGCATCTTAACTTTTTTACCATCCAATAAATCTTTTAAAGTTTTATTAAACAATTTCAAATCAAGGGCATCTAAACTTTCAAAATCATACTCTCCATTAGGCTTTTTAGGAGTTTCAGTTCTTTCTTTAAAGAAATTATCCATTGATATAACTTTTGGAGTTAAACCAAAACTAGCTAAATACATCGCAAGTTTATAGCAAGATGTTGTCTTACCACTACTTGATGGTCCAGATATCAAAACAATTTTTATTTTATAACCACTTTTCTTTATTTCTTTAACTTGATCTAGTATTCTATTGTTTTGAAGAGTTTCACTAATTCTTATTAAATAATCAATTTGTCCACTAGCAACAATATCATTTAAATCACCAGCAGTTTCAATATTAATTAATTTTCCCCATTCTTTTTCTTGTTTAAAAACCTCAAATAATTTATCATGATGAACATATGGCTTTATCTTATCATTAATATAGACAGTAGGAAATTGTAAAACAAATTCATAATTATCTAAATAAGTTAATTTAAACTCACTTAAACATGATGTTTCACAAGGCATCTTACTAAAAACATAATTATACATATTTCCCATTTTATATAAATGAACATAAGTATTTGTCATATATTTTAATAATTTAGCTTTTTTTACATCACCCATTTTTGTAAAATATTCCAAAGCTTCTGTTTTTAAAACGGTAACTTTTGTAATAGGTAAATTAGCATCAACCAGTGATTTCATCTTACTTTCAACCAATTTTAAATCTTCCTTAGTAATTTTATCACTGGTTTCAATACATAATGCTTTATCAGCAGAATGTTTAACAGTAATTACATTACTTCCATGATAAATCTCATTAAAAGCATAATTAACTAAGAAAATTAAACCATTCAAATATACATTATTAGCATAATAATTAGTTAAATCAAGAAAAGTAATTTTATCTTTGTTATTAGCAACTTCAGATAATTCCACATATTGTCCATTAACAAAAGCTATTATTGCTTTTCTCATACCGTCTTTATAAAACATTTTACTTATTTCTAAAAGGGTGGTACCTTCAGTTACCTCTATAACATTTCCATCAACCGTAACCTTAATATTTTCTTTAATCATTCCCCTTCACCTACTCTCTATATCTAGTATACCATATTTTTCCTAATTTAAAATTTATTTTTCAAAAAATTATATAAACTTGACATTTTTAAGTATATTATCATCTAAATTACATAATTTATTAAAGGTGATAAAATGAGTTTAATACCAATTATAATTGATAAAGAACAAGATGGTGAAAGAAGTTATGATATTTTCTCAAGATTATTAAAAGATCGCATTATCTTTCTAAGTGGAGAAATTGATGATAATATATCTAATACTATTGTTAGTGAATTATTATATTTAGATTCATTAAATCATGATGATATCTATCTTTATATCAATAGTCCTGGTGGTTCCATAACAAGTGGAATGGCTATTATGGACACAATGAATTTTATAAAAAGTGATGTAAGAACCATATGTCTTGGTATGGCTGCAAGTATGGCTGCCTTCCTTCTTTCATGCGGTACTAAAGGAAAACGTTTTGCCCTTCCCAATGCCGAAGTAATGATTCACCAACCACTAGGTGGAGTTAATGGTCAAGCAACAGAAATCAAAATAGCAGCTGAAAGAATCTTAAAATTAAAAAAGAAATTAAATGAAATATTAGCTAAAAATACAAATCAAAAATTAGAAAAAATAGAAATTGATACTGAAAGAGATTATTTTCTATCAGCTATAGAAGCCAAAGAATATGGAATAATTGATGACATAATAAAAAATACAGATTAGACAATCTGTATTTTTTTACTCTCTTGGCATTGTTCCAGCATTTATTGCATTAGCAGTATCACTATATTTTGTAAGTTCTGCTAATAGATTATTAAGTTCTGTTCTCATGTTAATAAGTTCACTATTAACTTCTTCTACTGAAGATTTAGCTTTTTGTGATGCTTCACTTGTCCAAGCTAAAACTAATTCATTAGCAAGTTCTTCAAGTTTAGTAATTTCTTTATGTAATTCACTACCTTCATTTACTTTAGCAATAACCAATTTTAAACTTGCTGCTAATCCCTCATAATCAATTTTTTCTTTATCACTATATGCACCACCAATACCTGGATCTGATGCTTCATAAAATTTTCTTATTTTTAAATTCATATTCTTCCTCCTTTAAATTATAACAACTTTTTTATCCATTAAAACGAAGATTATTAAAAGCTTCAGCTTTTTGTTGAATAAAAGTATCTGCATTATCTAAATTAGCACTGATTTTATCAAGACTTTCACTAATTCTTTTAAAAATCATAGTAGCATTTTCACTATCGCCACCTTGCCATTTACCTTCAATTTCTAAAAACTCACTTTTAATTCCTTCAAAAGTAGCTTTTGTTTGCTTTAAATTTGCATTAAAATTACTAGTTAATTCTGCTAGTCCAGCTCTTGAAAAACTAAATTCTGCCATATATATTCCTCCTATCATTTTCAATATATCATCTAATATCAATAATTGCAATAATAATCAAAAAAAATTTACATTTTTTTACAAGAAATCAAAAAAATATATAAAACATTGTAAAAAATTAACTTTTCACTTGCAATATACACCTATTATTTAGTAAAATTAAAATATGGAAGGTGAAACATGATATTAAAAAAGAATTTTCTATATAGTGGAGAAGGATCTGGCTACTCTGATAATGTTTATATTTATGATACATTAGAGACAATGTTAAATGAAATGGGAACTATAGGTGTATGGGAAAACTTAACTGAATCAGTTGATAAAGCAAACAAATACACTGATACAACCAGTGAAATATACGCTGATTTTAGACCAAAAGAATTATTAGAACCAGAATTCAAACTAGATACAGAATTAAATGCTATAAAAGTAGAAATAATGAATATATTAAATGATATACATTCATATATTGAAATACTTAAAGAAACTGAACATGGTGACATTCCCCGTGGTAGTGGAGGATATGATGGTTCTTACGGATATTATACTGAAGGAACCGATGCTAGTACTCCTTCTGAAATAACCGATGGTGGAACAGTTCCAGGAGCACCTATTCCAATTGTTACAGGGGAGGATACCGCTGATACCACTCCTGAAATAGAAATAGATCAAGGAATTACTACTCCACCAGAAGGTGAAACAATAATACCAGATCAATCAAAACAAATTGCAACATTATATGTTGAAGAAGGAACTATTGATGTATTTGATGGAAATGGTAAAAAAATTGATACCTATGGTAAAGGTAAATATACAATATACGAATATCGTTATGATGAAAATGGAAATCCTATTGCTGCAAGAATAAGTCCTGATGGTGAAGATGAAAAATGGATTAATCTAAAAGATACAAATGATAGTATTTATACAGTAGCAGAAGGACAAAAAGGAAATTATGATTTAGGAGAAAATTCCTTCCCTGTTTATGATGAAAATGGTAAACAAATTGGTACTGTAGATGCTGGAAAATATACTGTATATGAAACCAAATATGATGGAAATGGAAATGCTATCGCTGTTAGAATAAGCCCAGATGGTGAAGATGAAAGATGGTTATATCTAGAACCTGGCAAAACTAATGGATACTATTATGAAATAGGACAAAAAGGAAATTACTTCTTAAGAGATGGTTCATTAAGTATATATAACGAAAATGGTGAAATAATAGGAACAGCTACAACAGGAAATTACACTGTATATGGAACCAAAATGGATGCTAATGGCAATGTTATAGCTATAAAAATAAGCAAACCTGGAGAAAACGAACAATGGATATATCTTGATAATAATACCAATGGATTCTATATGGGATTAGGACAAAAAGGAACATATACAACCAATGGACAAGAAGTAAAAATCTTTGATAATAAAGGAAATGTTATTGGCGTTCTAAAAGATGGAAATCATAGTGTATATGAGGTAAAATATGATGCTAATGGTAATCCTATTGCTGTTAGAATAAGTCCAAATGGAAAAGAAGAACAATGGATATATACAACTGATGAAAATGGTAATATTATTGGTGAATTTAAATCAATTGAACAAATGATGCAATTAGATGATGGAAAAGCAATTGTAACTACTACAACCAAGAGAAAGAGTAATGCTCTTAAATATCTTGGAATATTAGGTGCTCTATCAGTTGCCCTTGGAACTACACTTGTTGTTAAAAAGAAATTAAACAAAAATAATGAGGAATACAGTGACGATGAGTATAGTGACGAAGAATATACTGAAGAACCACTAGAACCAGGTGATTATAACATTTACGAATTTAAAAAAGATGAAAATGATAATATAACAGATGCAAGAATCAGCGAAGATAATGCCAAAGAAGACTTATGGGTTCATTTCTAGGAGATTATAATGGATAATTACTATATTGAACAAGGTAATGCTATTAATCAAAAATTAAATGAAGGAAGCACCATACTTATAGAAGATTTAAAAGGAAAAATTGAAAAAATTAAAGAAGAATTAGAAAAAACCAACGATTATACTGCCGAAACACATATTAATAATTGTATTGATATGTGTAACAAAATAAATGACAATTTGTTAGTTAAAATTATCGATAAAATTGAACTTGTCAAAAAAAATGCTGATACATGGCAAGGATGGTATAACAACTTAAACGGAATAAAAGGAAATAATGGTTACGATTGGGCAAAAGCTAATGGTTTTAATACTAAAGAAGAAACAATAACAATAAAAGAAAATACGGATGACAGAATAGAAGCTGGTCGTGAAGATATTGGAGGAGCATTATTTAACTTATTTAATCCACCAAAAACTATAACAAAAACCATGTATTACTGGACTGCTTATACCGATATTACAATTGATGGCAATGGTTATATGAATATTTCAATTAATAATTATAAAAGTGAAGATGGATCAGTTTCAGGAATAGGTAGTAGTACAGGTATAGTACATGATGAAGCAAGTTATAATACATATTATAATGGAAGAGGAAGTATATAATCATTTAGTGGTGGATATTAATTAAAAATAGGAGGTTATAATGAATAATTACTATATAGAACAAGGAAATGCTATCAATCAAAAATTAAATGAAGGAAGCACAATACTTATAGAAGATTTAAAAGGAAAAATTGAAAAAATTAAAGAAGAATTAGAAAAAACTAACGATTATACTGCCGAAACACATATTAATAATTGTATTGATATGTGTAACAAAATAAATGATGATTTACTACTTAAAATTATTGATAAAATTGAACTTGTTAAGAAAATTGCTGATACATGGCAAGAAGGTTTTAATGAACTAATATCTTTGGAAGGAAACAATGGTTACGATTGGGCAGTAGCAAATGATTTCGAGACAAATACAGAAACCAAAACTATAACAGTTTCAAATCAAAACTCAAACACAAAATCTGATAATAATTTCGTATATACTGATTCAATGGCATTAACAGATGGATTTTCATTATTATTTGGTGGCAGCAATAATCAAAAAACTGAAACAATCACTATATATTATTGGACAGCATATATTGATATTACAATAAATAATGAAGGTTATATTGATTTCAAACTTAATCGTTATAAAAGCGAAAATAAAGATGATAAAAATGGTGAAATAACAGAAACTGAAAATATAACTATTCGAAGTCTTGAAGATTTTAATAAATGGTTAAAAAAGAACAAATTATCATTAACAGATAACCCACCTGTATCTAGTAGTTATAATAACGACAAAACACAAGCACCAGAAAATAATGCATCACAAGAATCTTCTCTTGAAACGAGAATGCTAGCTATGAAAGATGGTGATAAGATAACCGTCTACGATAAAGAGAGTGGTAAAGAAGTAACGATAACAAGAAAAGGAAATAAATGGTTATCAGACGATAGTCGAAGAAATAGTTATCGTGTAGATTTATTTACCGATATATATACAACTTCAAAACCACAAACAAATGCAACGCCAGCAGCTACATCTGTGCAATTTGACTATGAAAAAATTAGAACTAATGGTACAGTGAAAAAAGATGGAAGCATTGTTTTATCAACTGGTCCAGGTAGTAGTATAACATTATTTCAAGATGGAACAATAAAAACATTAGAGGTAGATTCAAATTATCCAATTTCTCCAGGTGGCATTACAACAACTACTACAACAACTAAACAATATGATCAAAACGGCATTTTAGTTACAACATCAAAAGAAATAGCTAAATTTGACCAAAACCATTCTCTGATTGAAATAACAAACGAAATATATGATGCAAATAATAATTTAACATCTAGCACTACTAAGGAGTATTAAAAAAAATCAAGAAAATCTTGATTTTTTTATTTTATCTTTGTTCTATTTAAATATAACAATTCATATTATATAATCATTTTTTAACTACTTCCATATATATTGAATCAATATATTTACCATCTCTAAATAATGCTTCACATCTTCTTCCAAACTCTTTAAATCCACATTTATTATAACATTTAATAGCTCTTATATTATCACCATAGACAGTTAACATAATATTATGAAGTCTTATATTATTAAAAGCATAATTAATCAATAATTTAATCGCTTCACTACCATATCCTTTTGATAAATTATCTTCTTCACCAATAAAAATACCAAGTTCTGCAGATCCATTTTTATAATCTATATTATTTAATCCAATATTACCTATTAATTCATTATTATCTACTTTAACAATTGAAAAAATAAATTCTTCATATGATAATCTTTCTAATATTTCTTTTTCTTTATTTAAAGATAATAACTGATTTTGCATTGTCAAATATTTATTTATATTAGAATTATTAAGCCATTTTGTATAAATTGGATAATCATCAATATTAATTGGAGATAAATATACATTTTCTCCTTCTAATCTCTTAAAATATTTCATTTTTTTTACTCTCCTTTATTCTATTAGCCATTTCTCTAATTTTTCTAAAACGATGATTTAAACCAGATTTAGTAATATTTTTATTCAACTCATTACTCATAATCTCACTTAATTCTTGTAAAGAACTTTCTGGGTATTGGATTCTATATTTACAAACTTCTTTTATTTTATCATCTAATAATTCTTCTCCAAATACCTTCATAATTATATTTATATCATTTATTTGATCTAACGCAGTATTAATTGTTTTTTCAATATTAGCTTGTTCCATATTATTTAATCTATTAGTCATATTCTTATGATCTCTATATATCCTTATATCTTCATAATACATTACTGCATTACTAGCACCGATAATTCTTAAAAAATCACCAATTTTCTCAGCTTCTTTTATATAAACCATATATTTTTTATCTTTAAGAATAACCTTACTATTTAACAAATAACTATTTAATAAATCATTAACAAAATAGGCTTCATCTACCTTTTCAATAAAAAACTCTAAATGATATCTACTTGTCTTGGGATCATTTACACTTCCACATGATAGAAATATTCCTCTTAAATAAGCTCTTTTATCATCTTCATTTTCAATCATATAATTACTAATAACTTTTTTGTATTTCAAATTATCATCAATTACCTGCAAATCTTTTAAAACAAAAATTATATCACCAGTAGCCTGAATTAAATATAATCTATTTCTATTAAAAGCATTATCTCTATCAGTTATAGTAACAGATAAATTATATATATCAGATAATAATAAATATACTCTTCTAGCTACTTTAGAATTTTCAGTAGATATAACTATTTTATTTTCATCATATTTAGCGTTATTTCTAACTATCGCTGATAAAGTTGACATTTCTTCATCTTTTGTTCCTGTATAAAACGCTATTTCATTTTTTATATTACTTGTAAATGATATCATACTTCACCATTATATTTATCTTTCTTCTTGCTTATAACAATTAATATTAAACCAATAATAAACAATACAATCGAAATAACTTGAGCCATTCTTAAATTACCTAACATCAAACTATCGGTTCTTAAAGATTCTACAAAAAATCTAACTATACTATACCACATAAAATATAATCCTGTAATAACACCAATATGAATCTTTTTATTTTTTCTTAAAATCATTAAAATAATAAAACCAATTAAATTAAAGAAAGATTCATATAAAAATGTAGGATGATAATAATTACCATTAATATACATACCATTTATAATAAATTCAGGTAAATGTAGACTTTCTAAAAAACTTCTTGTGACAATACCACCATGAGCTTCACTATTAAAGAAATTTCCCCATCTACCAATAATTTGACCTATCATTAAAGCAGGCGCACAAATATCTAACATTAAAAAGAAATCTATTTTTTTCTTTTTACAATAAATAAATATTGCCAATACTGCACCTATAATACCACCATGAATAGCAAGACCACCATTCCATACTTCAAGTATCTCTATTGGATTATTTAGATAATAATCAAGATTAAATAAAACATAATAAAGTCTAGCTCCTAAAAAACCAAATACTATAGCATAAAAAGCCATGTTTTCAAAATAATCAATATTTATTTTTTTTCTTTTAATCTCAATATAAGCTACAATAACCCCTAATAATACACCTAAAAACATAGTAATAGAGTACCAATAAATCTTAATAAAACCTAAATCTAATAAAACTCTATCCATAATTCCTCCGCAAAAATAGTATATCATATTTTACATTATTTCCCAAAAAAACTTTATTAAATAAAAAAAATATATTATAATTATTATAGAGGTGATAAATAATTAAATGGAATCGAAAAAGAAAAAATATACAATTATAGGTATAATTATATTATTAGCGTTAGCTATAGGAATAATAACAACAATAATAATCAATAATTCATCAGGTGAAACACCAATTAAAGATACAGAAACTAACAAAGAAAATATTACTCCACTAATGTATGAAGTAACAAAAGAAGGAAGTAACAATAAAATATATTTATTTGGAAGTATTCATATGGCAGATACTGATAAATTTAATTTTCCTGATTATCTAACAAATGCATACAATAAAAGCCAATACCTTGCATGTGAATTTGATATAGTAGAATATCAAAAAGATCAAGAAAAAATGCTACAAGGAATACAAGATTTAATTTATAATGATGGAACAACAATAAAAGATCACTTAAGTAAAGATACATATAATAAACTTGTTACTTTTCTAAAAGAAAAAGAAATGTATACTGAGATGTATGATATATATAAACCAATATATTTTGAGTCATTAATCACATCAATTATGGCCAATGAAGCCAAAATAAAAATAAATGATGGTATTGATACATATTTCTTAGATAAAGCAAAAACAGATAATAAAACTATACTAGAAGTAGAATCATATGATTATCAAATAAAATTATTATCAGCATTTAGTGATCAATTATATGAATTATTAATTTCAGATTTATTGGATAAATATGATGAAGAGGTACAATCACTAAAAGATCTATATGATGCTTGGAAAAAAGGTGATATTGAAAGAATAGTTAAAGCTTCTAATGATGAATTAGAAATAAAAAGTAACTACACCAAAGAAGAAATTAATATCATTAAAGATTATAATAAAAAATTACTAGATGATAGAAATATTAATATGACAAACAAATTAATAGATTATTTTAATAATAATTATGATACTTTTTATATGGTAGGTGCAGCCCACTTAGTTGGAGATAAAGGTATAGCAAAGCTACTACAAGAAAAAGGATATAATGTTAAACAAATGAGATAGGAGAGAAAAATATGAATAATGAAGGATTTATCGGAATAATCACAGATGATGTAAAAAAAACTGTTGAAAGAATATATGAATTAGGAATAAATACCATTGTAAAATGCATGAGTAAAGAAGCAATAGATTTCTTTACTGACTTAAAATACACATGGTGTTCACCAAAAGCAGTCAAATTCTATAGCGAACATGCTGCTCCATTAGTTGATACAATAAATTATATTTCAGATGAAATTATCAATATATGTAAAAAGGTAGAAGAAGCCCACAATATTATGTCGACATCCAATAACTCCGACCTAGTTATTGTTGATATGCCAAACTACAAGTTATTATCTCTACCACAATTATTGGATAACCTAAACGAAATACGTGGAATGAATGTAACAAAAGTAAAAAACAGAACTAGACAATTTAAAGAATTGATGAAAATATCAATTGGAAAATTAGAAGATTTACCAATTAGAATTTCTTTATTTGATCCTGGTCGTGATTTAGCAATTACTTATCGACACATGTTAGATGAAATGAAAGAAAAAGCAACAGCAGAAATTGATGCAATTGTAGAAAAAATTACTAAAGATGCGGAAACTGAAGTAGATCAAGTTATTCTTTCAAAAGAATATGCCGAATCCGTATTATCAAATAAATAATTAAATATAGATAATTACAAAAAAAACAGATATTTCCCATATCTGTTTTATAATACTCTTTTTAAGAACTCTCCTGTATAACTATTTGCAATTTTACTAACCTCTTCTGGTGTTCCTGAAGCAACTATATTACCTCCACCACTTCCTCCTTCTGGTCCTAAATCAATAATATAATCAGCAACCTTTATAACATCCAAATTATGTTCAATAACAATTACTGTATCACCATTATCTACTATTCTTTGTAAAATTACAAGAAGTCTTTTAATATCATCAGTATGAAGTCCTGTAGTTGGTTCATCTAAAATAAATAAACTCTTACCTGTAGGTTTCTTTTGAAGTTCCTTTGCAAGTTTAACCCTTCCTGCTTCACCACCTGACAATGTTGTCGCACTTTGACCTAGTTTTACATAACCTAATCCAACATCTTCCATTGTCTGTAATTTATGTTTAATTTTAGGAACATTACTAAAGAATTCTAAAGCTTCACTAACTCTCATATCAAGTACATCAGAAATATTTTTCCCTTTATATTTAATAGATAAAGTTTCACTATTATAACGAGTTCCATGACATACCTCACAAGGTACGTAAACATCTGGTAAAAAATGCATCTCTATTTTTTTTACACCATCACCCCAACATGCTTCACAACGACCACCTTTAACATTAAAAGAAAATCTATTCTTACCATATCCTAACATTTTAGCTTCTTTAGTATTTGTAAATAATTCTCTAATATCATCAAAAACACCTGTATATGTTGCGGGATTACTTCTTGGAGTTCTTCCAATAGGATTTTGACTAATAAAAACTAATTTATCGATATTATCCATTCCCTTTATTTTATCAAATTCCATTGGTTTTTCTTTTGATTTATATAATTTTTGACTTAAAGCTTTCATTAATATTTCATTAACTAAACTACTTTTACCACTTCCAGATACACCAGTAACACAAGTAAATGTATTAAGTGGAAATTTAACCGTTATATTATTTAAATTATTAGCGCGAGCCCCTATTACTTCCAAATATTTCTTATTACCTTTTCTTCTAACTTTAGGAACCTCTACCTTTAATTCACCTTTTAAATATTTACCAGTTAAACTATTAGGATTATTCATAACTTCTTCTGGTGTTCCAGAAGCTACAACATACCCTCCATCATCACCAGCTCCAGGACCAATATCTACTAAATAATCAGCCGCCAACATGGTATCAGTATCATGTTCTACAACAATTAAAGTATTCCCTAAATCTCTCATTTCTTGCAATGATTTAATAAGTTTTTCATTATCTTTTTGATGTAATCCAATACTTGGTTCATCAAGTACATATAAAACACCAGTAAGACGAGAACCAATTTGTGTAGCAAGTCTAATTCTTTGACTTTCACCACCTGATAATGTACCTGCACTTCTTGAAAGTGTTAAATAGTCAAGTCCTACATTATGTAAAAAATTAAGACGATTTTTTATTTCATTAATTAAAAGTCCAGCAATATCTTCTTCTTTCTTTGTTAATTTTAAATCATCAAACCAATTAATTAAATCAATAATAGACATACAAGTGACATTATAAATATTTTTTTTATTAACAAAAATGTTTAAAACACTATCATCAAGTCTTGCACCATGACATTTTGGACATTCTAGTTCAATCATATAATTAGATAACCAATCTCTAATCCATTCACTTGTAGTATCCATATATCTTCTTTCAAGATTATTAATAACACCTTCATAATATGAAATACTTTTATTTACATTACCACTCTTTGTTGTAATTTTAAATTCTATTAAATCATTTGATCCATATAAAATAATATTTTGTTTATCCATTGATATTTTATTAAATGGTTTATTCATATCAATTTTATATTTTTTACATACAATCTCTAATTTCTTATAATCAATTGATTCCTTATCATCTGATAAAGTAACAATACAATTTTCATTTAAACTCTTTTCTTTATCTGGAATAACCAAATCAGGATCTATTTTAAGTTTTGTTCCTAATCCTTTACATTCCTTACAAGCTCCATATGGACTATTAAAACTAAATAATCTTGGTTCTAGTTCTGGTAAAGAATAATCACATATAGGGCAAGCATATTTAGTAGAAAATAAAACTTCTTTATCACCAACAATATCTATTACTACTTTACCATCAGCCTTATTAGTTGCAAGTTCTATTGCTTCAAATAATCTACTTCTAATATCTTCTTTAATTACTATTCTATCAATAATAATATCTATTTTATCTTTAATATTTTTATCTAAAACAATATCTTCTGATAAATCAATTACATCCCCATTAACTCTAACTCTTACAAAACCTTCTCTTCTTAAAGTTTCAAATAAATCCTTATGAGTTCCTTTTTCTCCATGAACAACTGGTGACATAATAACCATTTTAGTACCTAAAGGATATTCCAATAATTTATTAACAATCTCTTCAACACTTTGACTTTTAATTGGAATATGATGATTAGGACAATAAGGAACACCTATTCTTGCAAACAAAAGTCTTAAATAATCATATATTTCTGTAACAGTACCAACTGTACTTCTTGGATTATTATTAATAGATTTTTGATCAATACTAATACTAGGAGATAAACCTTCTATACTATCAACATCAGGTTTTTCACTTCCTCCTAAAAATTGTCTAGCATAAGAAGAAAGACTTTCAATATAACGACGTTCTCCTTCAGCATAAATAGTATCAAAAGCAAGACTACTCTTACCACTACCTGATAATCCCGTCATAACAATTAATTTATTTTTTGGCAATACTAAATCAATATTCTTTAAATTATTTTCTCTTGCACCTTTTATAATAATATTTTCCATAACTAACTCCAAATCCATATTATTGTACCACAAAATATCAAATTCATACAAAATTATTTTAAACTAAAGTATTTTTTTAACTCTAATATTGTTAATTTATGATAAAAAACAAATAACATTACTAAAACTATTATTGCCAAACTAAAAGAAACAATAATTGCCCAATTAAAAGGTAAAACCCTTAATATAGATAAGATCCCAATAATAATTGAACATAAAGATGAAAAAAGCATCATTACAATCATATATTTATGATAATTATAATTAATAAAAAAAGAAATTATTTGTAACAATAAAAGAATATATATTAAAATATCATTAACTAAAAAAGACCAATTTGTATTATTAATTAAATCTATATAATAAAAATAAATAATTATTAATAAAAATATAAAACAAACACGGTATATCATTATATTATCAACTAAAAATCTTTTAAAAAAAATAAAATATAATATTACCTCACCAAATAACACATAAAAACACCAAAGACTTCCCCCTAATGATAAATTAACAATTAAACAACATATAAATGATATTATAAAGATAATTCCAACTACTTTTTTTATTAACAAAAAATAATTAATTTTTTTATTTATTGAAGGATAATTATTTTCGATATTCATATTCCTCACTTCCTTTAATATTAATAATTAGATTTTCTTTTTTTAATAAATTATATAAATTATTTTCAAATGATTTATTTGTTGTAAATTTAGATATTGAAAGTGTCAATACCTTATTTATAGTTATAATAGAAACTAAAACTCTATTAGATAAATTTGTTCCCAAAACAAAATCACCACTTGTTACACTTGATTTCATCGAATTAGGCAAAATAATATTTCCTAAATTAGACACGACTATTGTACTTGATTTATCACTAAAATATTTAAAAATGAAATTAGCAAGGGGTTTTTTAATAAATAATGGAATAAAACTAAGATAGTGAACCAAATTTTTAGCATTTAACATAACACCATCCATTACTTCTTTACTCAATTTTTCATTTGATTGCTGTCTTACTTCTTTTAAAATATTATCAATATTATTTAAATTTTTTTTATTTATACTTATTGTATTATATAGAGAAAAATTTCTAATAGTATTAATTTTATAATATTTTCTCATATCAACGGGAACCTGTATTTTTATATTTCCATTTTTACTTGTACAAATACCTATTACCATAAATAAATATGATAATATTAATTGATTTATTGTAACATTTTTTTTATGTGCAATAACATGTATTTTATCTAAATCTATATCAAAGTGTATAACTTGACATGGTTTTATTGAAGATAATCTACCATCTATTTGTAAAGTTCTCTTATCAATTAATGATATTTTTTTTATATTCTTATCAATAGAAGTTTTCAAAAAAGCATCTTCATTTTCAAAATTTGATGATTTTAGCAAAGTATTCCATGCATATTCATTGTAATTTACTTTTTTACCAAGTAATCTTAAATATTCATTAACCAAACTAGTCAAAAAAATCATCCCTCCATGAGCATCACATATTAAATGAAAATATTCACAACTTATTCTATTTTTATAATAAATTACCCGAAATGCACTTTTATTAACTTTTGAAATATTTAATCTAGAACATGGAATATTATCTTCTTTATAAACCTTAATTCTTATATTTTGATAATCTAAATAATTCCAAAAAAAACCTTTATGTATACTAGTTGAAAATAAAGGAAATCTTCTAATAGTATAATTAAGAGCCATTTGCAAAACTATTTCATTAATATCATCATTTAAATACAAAGATAATCTAAAAACACTCATCCATTCTTCATTCATTGAAAGAGGATAAATTTTAGATGATGTATCTAAACTATACCATTTACTTTCATCTTTTTTAAATACTTCTATTGGTATTAATTTTAAAATATTACTTACTTTCATTTTCATATCATAACAAAATAATATATATTTCATAAAATCATTAATAACCTGTATTTTATCCTTTTTACTATATTTAATATCTTTTAAATTATTAAAATAATTTATAATTATCTTTTGATCATTTTTATTAAAATTATTGTAAAAATCACTAACATTGTCCATCAAGAATCACCAAATAATATTTTACAATTATTTAGAAAAAAAAGAAAGTCATTAAAAACTTTCTATATTTATTTTTACTCTTTTATTATCTTGTAAATAACTATTAGCTTGAACCAACACTCTAATTGCATTAGCAATTTTACCGTTTTTACCAATAACTTTTCCCATATCATCATTTGATACCAAAACTTCAATAATCATTTCTTTATCATCTTCTGATGGAAATTCTTTAACAGTAACAGCATCTTTATCAGTTACTAAACTTTTTACAAGATATTCTGTCATTTCAACTAACATAAATACTCCTATTTAGTTTTTTTACTTTTAGCTTCAGCATATTTCTTCATAATACCTGCATCACTAAATAAATTTCTAACAGTATCAGAAGGAATAGCACCAATATTTAACCATTTTAATGCAACTTCTTCATTAATTTTTACAGTTGCTGGTTTAGTTAAAGGATTATATGTTCCAATAAGTTCAATATATTCTCCATCTCTTTTTGTATGAGAATCAGTTGCAACAACACGATACATTGGTTGTTTCTTCTTTCCCATTCTTGTTAATCTTAATTTAACTGCCATAATTACATCTCCTTTCAAAATTCTCTTATATTATATAATAATTTAAAATGACTGTCAACACTTTTTTGTTAACACCTATCCATTTGTAATACTTCCATCACCTTTTAAATCAATTTTATCCCCTAAATACTTACTTTTCGGCTTAAAAATTACCTTAAAAAAGTTTTTATCTCTTGATAGAATCTCCCTTATTTCATTTTTTAGCATAATACCTTTATATGGAACATCTTCTGCGATAACTCCATATGCTTCTATACCAAGATGTTTAGCAATGTAAAGTGCTCGATAAAGATGATATTTTTGTGTTACAATAACAATTTTCCTAGCATTAAAAACTTCCTTTACACGATATATACTATCATATGTGTTAAATCCTGCATGATCAAGAAAAACATCACTACTAGGAATATTACTTTCTAAAAGATAGTTTTTCATTACATTTACTTCGTCATATTCATCTCTTCCATGATCACCAGATAAAATTATTTTATAATTACTTTTACTATACAAATAAATCCCTTTATCTAATCTTTTTTCTAACATAAGTGAAGGATAATTACCATTAACTTTACATCCTAAAACTAAAATAGCATCTACATTTTCTAATAATTCAAATTCTTTTTCATTAATAATATTATTTTTTGTACTCTTAATCATATAGATATTAATAAATAAAGTAGTTATCAAACATGTAATAACTACTAATATTATTATTTTCAAATACTTTTTCATTATTTATTAACTTTCTTTTTTGTAGTACTTTTTTTACCAGTATTTTTAGAAGAAGTGCTAACTTTCTTTTTTGTTTCTGGTGTTTTTTTAACAATTTTTTTAGTTGAAGATGTTTTTGTTTTCTTTTCAGTTTTTGGTTCATCTTTAACTAATGGTTTAGTTTCTTCTTTTATTTCTTTTTTAATGATATCATTTTTCTTTTCTTCACTACTTTTCTTTTGATTTAAACGATATTCTTCATATGCTCCAAAATAAATACCAATCAATTCACCAGTTAATATTAATAAAAAAATAACCACAAACAAAAGCCAATCATAATAACGATAATCTCCTGTTGCATTAAAATTTCCACACATATAACCAAATAAAGTAGATGAAACAAGTCCTAAAATTATTCCCATAATAAATAGTGCTAACTTACTTGCTCCACTTTCTGTTTTATTAAATAATTTAAAAATATCTCTTTCTTTCTTCATATCATACTCCTATTATAAGGATATAATATTTTTTAAAAAAAAGCAAGAAAAAAACATAGAAATATCTATGTTTTTAACTATTTAACTTCAACTTCAGCTCCAGCTTCTTCTAGCTTAGCTTTAATTTCATTAGCTTCATCAACGGAAATATTTTCTTTAACAGCACCACCATTATCAGCGATGTCTTTACTTTCTTTTAATCCAAGACCAGTAATTTCTTTAATAACCTTAATTACATTAACTTTAGCAGCTCCTGCATTAACTAATGTTACAGTAACTGTACTTGGTCCTTCGTTTGCTTGAGCATCACCAGCAACTGGTGCAGCAACAGCAACACTACTTGGATCTACTCCAAATTCTTCTTTCATTGCATCTACTAATTCTTTGATTTCTAATAAATTCATTTCCTTTAATGCACTAATAAATTCATCTCTTGTTAATTTAGCCATTTTCTTTTCCTCCTAATTTTAATTTTTTTAACTATTCTTTTTCCTTAGAATATAAATCTAAGCATATTGATAAATCTTTAACGATACCAATCATGCCACCAGCAAGCATTGTAAGTAATCCATCTCTTGATGGTATTGTAGCAAGACTTGCTAACTTTTCCTTATCCGTAACTTCATTATCAACTATACCTACTTTAAGTACTACAGCTTCATGCTTTTTAGCAAAATCTGATAATACTTTAATTGGAGATATTTGATCATCCGAATAAGCAAGGGCAGATGGTCCAGTAAGACTATCATTAATGTCAATATTTAAGTCATTCATTGCTCTTGCCATTAAAGTATTTTTATATACTTTATAGTCAGCTCCAGCATTTCTAAGACTTCTTCTTAATTCTTTAGCCTCAGCATCAGTAAGTCCACGATAATCAAATAATACGACACCTTTTGAATTAGTAATACGATCTTTAATTTCATCTATTACTTCTTGCTTCTTAGCTAAAATCTTTACATTTGCCATTTTGCCTCCTTCTAAAATTATTCAAAATACCATAATAAAAGTCCTTACATAGAATAAGGAC
>CACZTI010000033.1 GCA_902783985.1 uncultured Erysipelotrichaceae bacterium
AATTAACAGGTATCCCTGCTGCTCCAAGAGGAGTACCACAAATTGAAGTTAAATTTGATATTGATGCTAATGGTATTGTTAATGTTTCTGCAAAAGACTTAGGAACTAATAAGAGTCAATCTATTACGATTACATCTAATACTAACTTAACAGATGAAGAAGTTGAAAAAATGAGAAAAGAAGCAGAAGAACATGCTGAAGAAGATAAAAAACGTAAAGAAGAAGCAGATTTAATTAATGAAGCTGAAGGACTTGCTTTCCAAACAGAAAAATCTATTAAAGATTTAGGTGATAAAGTAACAGATGATGAGAAAAAAGAAAGTGAAGAATTAATTAAAGAAATAAGAGAAGCTATTGAAAAGAAAGATATTGATACGATAAAAGAAAAGAAAGAAAAATTACAAGAAAAAGCAATGGCTTTTGGTTCACGTATTTACGAAAACATTCAAAAAGAACAACAAGCTGCTCAAAATAATACTGAAGAAAATAAATCTGAAGATAAAAAAGATGATGTACAAGACGCATCATTCGAAGAAAAATAGAAGTAAAAGTCCTAGGTTTCTAGGACCTTTACTTGTAATTAGAAAGGAATCTTAAATGCAAAAATTAAGAAAAGATATTAAAGTTGAAGATACTTGGGATTTAACATATATTTTTAAAGATGAAAAAGAGTTTTTTGATAGTTTAGAATCTGTTAAAGATGAGATGAAGAGCATTACTAATTTTAAAGGTAATATATTAGATAGTAGTGATTCTTTATTAAAGTTTTTAGAAGAGTCTGATAATATCGAAAGAAAACTATATAAACTATATTATTATGCTCACTTGAATCTTGATGTTGATACAACGAATACTCATTTCCAAGAATTAGAAGGAAAGGTTTCTAATTTATTACAAGAATATAGTATTAGTACAAGTTTTGTAATCCCAGAATTATTAAAAGGAAATTATAATGATGTTCTAGGTTTTATTAATGAAAATAAAGATTTAGAAAAGTATCACTTTAATCTTGAATCAATTTACCGTTATCAAAATCATTCTTTAGATGAAAAAAGTGAAAAGTTATTATCTACTTTATCTAAAAGTTTTATAGCAGAAGATACGTTTGAAGCATTATCAGATGCTGATATGTCTTTCCCTAGTTTTAAAGTAGGAAATGATGTTTACGAACTTAATGAAAGTAACTATAATACTTATGTAAGAAGTGATAATCGAGAAATTAGGAAAAATGCTTTTCATAATCTTTTAACAACATATGGAAGTTTTAAAAATACGATAGCTAAAACTTTTAGTGGTAATGTTGAATTATTATGTGGTATGGCTAAAATAAAGAATTTTAATTCTAGTATTGAAGCAAGCTTATATTCTGATAATATCGATGTTTCTGTATATAATAAATTAATTGAAACAGTTAATAAGAATTTACCTGTATTATATAAATATTACGATTTAAAGAAAGAAATGTTAAAGTTAGATGAACTTCATTTATATGATATTTATACACCATTAGTAAATAATAATGATAAAAAATATACTTTTAATGAAGCAAAAGAAACAGTATTAAAAGCTTTAAGCATATTAGGTGATGATTACATCAAAAATTTAAATAAAGCTTTTGATGAAAGATGGATTGATATTTATAATAATAAGGGTAAAAGAGGTGGCGCTTATTCCAGTGGATTTTATGATACTAAACCATATTTACTTTTAAATTTTGAAGGAAGATATGAAGATGTAACCACACTTGCTCATGAGTTGGGACATTCGATGCACACATATTATTCATGTCATAATCAGCCATATAATTTATCTAGTTATAATATCTTTGTAGCAGAGGTAGCTTCAACTGTTAATGAATTATTACTTGTTCATTATTTGATAAAGAATTCTAAAGATAAAAATGAAAAATTATTTTTATTAAATCAATTGATGGAATTATATAAAGGTACTATCTTTAGACAAGTTATGTTTGCGGAGTTTGAACGTGATATGCATCATGATCTTGAAAATGGAGAAATATTAACTAATGAATATCTATCAAGTAAATATTATGAACTAGTAAAAAAATATTTTGGTAAGAATGTTGTAATTGATAAAGAAATTCAAAATGAATGGATGAGAATTCCACATTTCTATTATGATTTCTATGTATATAAATATGCTGTAGGATTATCTTCCGCTACAAAGATCGTAGATGGAATTCTAAATAATAAAAAGGATGCTAAAGAAAATTATCTAAAATTCTTAAAAACAGGTGGAAGTATGTATCCAGCTGATGAACTAAAAGTCGCTGGTGTTGATGTTAAAGGTGAAGAAGTTTACCTATCCGCAATTAAGGAATTTGATAAAATAATTGATGAATTCAAAAGTCTTTTATAATAGGAAGTGATGTATATGAATAAAAAAGATTATTATGAGGTATTAGGTGTTAGTAAGAATGCAACGGATGATGAAATAAAATCAGCTTTCCGTAAACTTGCTAAAAAATATCACCCAGATATTAATAAAGACCCAGATGCTCCGGCTAAATTTAAAGAAGCTCAAGAAGCTTATGCTGTTTTATCTGATAAAGATAAAAGAAGTCAGTATGATCAATTTGGCCATGCTGCTTTCGATAATAATGGTGGTACTGGTGGATTTGGTGGTTTTGACTTTTCAGGATTTGATTTTGATATAGATTTAGATGATATCTTAGGCAATATGTTTGGTGGAAGAGGTGGAAGAGGAAGAAATAAAGCTAGAAGAGGAAGTGATCTTCTTCAAAAAATCAACTTAACCTTTGAGGAAGCTGTTTTTGGATGTGAAAAAGATATTAAAGTAATGAGCAATGTTAAATGTTCTTCATGTGATGGAGAAGGTGGCTTTGATAAAGAAACATGTTCTAAGTGTCATGGAAGTGGAACAATAACTCAAGAACAACATACATTATTTGGATCATTTATGAGTAAAACAACTTGTCCAAATTGTTCAGGCACAGGGAAAACATTTAAAAGAGTTTGTTCTAAATGTCATGGTGATGGTGTTGTAAGAGAAAGTAAAACAATTACTGTAAAGATTCCAAGTGGTATTGATAATGATATGCGTCTTCGTGTTCCAGGAAAAGGTGAAGCAGGAGTTAATGGCGGAGATAGTGGTGACTTGTACCTAGAATTTAGTGTCAAAGAACATGACTACTTTAAAAGAGAAGGGGATGATATCTTTCTTGAAGTCCCAATTACTCTTACGCAAGCAGTGTTAGGTGGTAAAGTAGATATTAAGACTTTATCTAGTATTGTTACATTATCTATTCCAGCTGGTACTAATACTTTAGATAAACAAAGAATAAAAGGACGTGGAATTAAAAATTCTTCTACAGGTAATACGGGGGATATGTATATCATCTTTAAAGTGATTATTCCAAATAAATTAACAAAAGAACAAAAGAAATTATTTGAAAGTCTAGATGATACTGATTTAACAACTAGTGAAATAGATAAATTTAATCGTTTTGTAAATAAATAAAAGTGTATAATCTATACACTTTTTATATTTTATAAACAATAATAAAAAATGTATAAATATCTTTTAAAATATTAATATTTGTTATATAATTAATATGGTGGTGTAAATGATAGATAAAGAAATATGTTTAGCATTATTTATTGATAAGTATAATGTTAATAATCATTATTACATTTTAAAGAAATTTAAAAATATTAATGAACTAGATGATTTTACTAGTAAATTTAATGATTATGAAGAATTAAGAAAATATTTTGAAGTAGATATATCAGAATACTTAATGGATAACAGGAAAATAGTTTCAGAAAATGAGACTAAAAATAAGAAATTTAAAGGAAGAATTTCAGCTTTTTATTATAATAGTCGAAAAGAAATGGAATTTGTTGAAATTAAATATCAAAAAAGAAAAGTTGTTCGAGATTATCTTCTTTTAAATAATCAAAATGATGCTGTTAGTTTTATGAAAAAAGTTATTGATATTGCTTTAGAAAAATTAAATAAAAAACCTTTATTAAAAAGAGATAAAGTATATTATTATATCAATATTTTAGATAAATATAATTATCATGTTAGTGAAGAAGAAAAGAAATATTTATATGAATATTTTACTTATCCAAGTGATAAGAATTACAATAATATTATTGTAATAATGAAAACTAATGTTAGAAGACAATTTAAATTAAAAGAAGAAAAAAAGACTAATGAGGCATTAGAACAAAGTTTAGAAGAAGTAGTTATTGATGATGATGCTGATGAATTTTTAAAATATAATAGTAATTCTGATGAAGATTTATTTTTATACCATGATATTGATGAAATAGATAAATATAGTAATAGATTTAGGAGGAAATAAGATGTATAAAATAATGGATGGAAACGAAGCAGCTAGTCTTGCTTCATATAATTTTACCGAGGTTGCAGGAATTTATCCGATAACACCAGCTAGTCCAATGGCAGAAAATACGGATACTATGGCTTCAAGTGGTAAACTTAATTTCTTTGGAAGTAAAGTTAAAGTAATTGAGATGCAAAGTGAAGCAGGAGCTGCTGGTATGGTACATGGAAGTCTTTTATCAGGTGTTTTAACAACAACATACACGGCTAGTCAAGGACTTTTATTAATGATACCAAATATGTATAAAATAGCAGGAGAAGGGCTTCCAATGGTTATGAATGTGGCTGCAAGAAGTTTAGCGACACATGCTTTATCAATTATGGGAGATCATCAAGATGTCTATGCGGCAAGAGGAACTGGTTTTGCCATACTTTTTAATTCCAGTGTTCAAGATATTATGGATTTAACAAGTGTAGCTCATCTATCTGCACTTAAGGGTAGTGTTCCTTTTATGAATGCTTTTGATGGTTTTAGAACTAGTCATGAACTTGATAAAGTAGAAATAATTGATTTTGATAAAGTAAAGAAATTAATTGATAAAAAAGCTCTAGATAAATTTCGTAATCATGGAATTAATTTAGATGATCCACATACCTTTGGTACTAGTGAAATGGATGATGTTTATTTTCAAAATACCGAAGCAAGAAATATAAATTATGATAATCTTCCAGATATTGTAAATGATTATATGGAAAAAATTAATGAAATAACAGGAAGAGATTATAAACCATATAATTATTATGGAAGTAATAAAGCTAAATATGTAATAGTAGCTATGGGTAGTGTTTGTGGAACTATCAAAGATACCATTGATTATTTAAATAATGAAATGGATATGGAAGTTGGTTTAATTGAAGTTCATTTATTTAGACCATTTTCATCAAAATATTTTTTAGATGTATTACCAAAAACAGTTACTGATATTGCAGTACTTGATCGTAGTAAGGAATTTGGTACATGCCAAGCTCTATATTTAGATGTTGTTAATATGCTTAAAGAAAATAATTTAGATATTAATGCCTATGGTGGAATTTATGGATTATCAAGTAAAGATACCACACCAGCTGATATTAAAAGTGTTTATGACTTTTTAATGGGTGATAATAAATGGAATAACTTTACAATTTCTATAAATGATGATGTAACTAATCGTTCACTAGATACTGATGATTTTGTACTATCAAATGATAACTATGAAATGGTTATTATGGGATATGGTTCTGATGGTATGGTATCAGCTTCTAAAGATATCATGAAAATAACGGGTAATGGAAGTGAAGCTTATGTTCAAGGATATTTTCAGTATGATAGTAAGAAAAGTGGCGGAGTTACTAAGAGTCATTTACGTTTCTCTAAAAAGGAAATTCGTGGTACATACTATGTAACTAATCCTAATACCATTATTTTAACTAAAGAAAGTTATCTTGGTAAATATGATATTCTAAGTGGTATTAAGAAAAATGGTACTTTTATATTAAATACTACGAAATCTAAAACCGATGTTTTAAATATTTTAAGTAATAAAGAAAAAAATATCTTAAAAAGTAGAAATATTAATTTCTATATCATTGATGCAAATAGTATTAGTGAAGAAGTAGGTTTAAATAATAAAATTAGTTCGATAATGGAAATTATTATCTTCAAAATATGTAAAATAATTGATTTTGAATATGCTAAAGAAGAAATAAAGAAAAGTTTAACGAAGAAATTTCAAAATAAAGGTGGTAATGTCTTAGAAAAGAATTTAGTTGCTATTAGTAAATGTCTTGATGCTATTACTAAAGTAGAAATTGGTAATACTTTATTTGATGAAGAAGATGATGAAGAATTAGACATGTTTGAAATGGTAAATAAAAGACTTGGAGATAAATTACCTGTAAGTGCTTTTATGAATATGAAAGATGGTAAAACACCACCTGCTCTTGCTAGTCGTGAAAAACGTTTTGCAAGTAATATTGCACCAGTATGTAACAAAGAAAATTGTATTATGTGTAATATGTGTTCCTTTGTTTGCCCTCATGCTGTAATAAGACCTTATTTACTTGATGAAGAAGAATACAATAACGCTCCAGATATTATCAAAGAAAATGCCCAACCTGCAAATATCAAAGGAGAAAACCTATGGTTTTTAGTAGCAGCTTCAACTCCTGATTGTACAGGATGTGGTTTATGTGAAAAGATTTGTCCTGGTAAGAAGGGTGAGAAAGCTATTAAGATGACGGATATTCTAACTTTAAAGAAAAATGGTATGATATCATCACTTGAATATCTAGAAAAACATGTTAGAGAAAAAAGAGTATTAGCTCCTAATACAATTAAGGGAAGTCAATTTATTAATCCAAAATTTAGATTTCCTGGAGCCTGTGCTGGATGTGGTGAAACACCATACTTAAAACTTATGAGTCAGTTATTTGGTGATAGTTTAGTAGTTGCTAATGCAACAGGATGTTCTTCTATTTATTCGGCAAGTTTTCCATCTACCGCTTACGCTTCTCCTTGGGCTAATAGTTTATTTGAAGATAATGCGGAGTTTGGTCTTGGAATGTATGAAGCTGATATTACAATGAAAGAAAGAATTAAAGATATTATTAAAAATAAATTATCTAAAGCCAATGACTATGAAATAGAATTATATGATGATTATTTAAGTGAAATAACGGAAGATGATTCAAAGAAATTATATGAATATGTTGTTAATAATAAAGTAGAAGATTTATATGAATTAAGAAACTTTATTAAAAAGAAAACCATCTTTATAACCGGTGGTGATGGTTGGGCATATGATATCGGATTCTCTGGAATTGATCATGTTTTAGCAAGTGGAGCGGATGTTAATATCTTAGTACTTGATACCGAAGTATATAGTAATACTGGTGGACAAGCATCTAAATCAACCCAAACAGGTGCTATAGCTAAGTTTGCAGCTAGTGGTAAAAAGAATAATAAAAAAGATTTAACAAAGATTGCTTTAACATACCCAGAAGTATATGTTGCAACAATTAGTATTGGTGGTAATATGAATGCTTGCATTAAGGCTATGAATGAAGCTGTAAATCATAAAGGTCCTAGTATCATTATTGCTTATGCTCCTTGTATCGCTCATGGTATTATTAAAGGAATGTCAAGTTCTATAGAAGAAGAAAAATTAGCTACGGAATCAGGTTATTTCCCATTATTTAGATATAATCCTGATACTAAGAAATTTACGATGGATTCGAAGAGTGATTTCTCTAAATATTTAGATTTTATTGGTGGAGAAGACCGTTATCGTACGCTTAAAAATATTAATCCAGAAATGTATGATGAGTTAATCAATGAAAATAAAAATAATGCTGAAAACCGTTATAATTACTTTAAAAATTTAGAAGAAACTACGAAAGAGTAGTTTCTTTTTTTGAAATATTTATAAATCTAATTGACAAATTAACGTCATTATTATATAATTTTAACTTGTAAGAGATATTTTATATAAAAGTGTCATATATAAAATTATTTCTCTTATAATTAATTATAAGGGTCTATAGCCAAGTGGTAAGGCGTGGGACTGCAACTCCCTGATCGTTGGTTCAAATCCGACTGGGCCCTCCAATTAAAAAATAACTTACGTAATTCGTAAGTTTTTAATTTTATAATATTAATTTTTGCGAAAAAAATGATTTTACATTAATTGTAAAACCATTTTTATTATAGTCTATGTAGAAGCATTCTAAATACATAGTAGACAAATAATATCATTAATAAGATATATCCCCACATTAAGATACTTTCAAGTACACCTTCAGAATAACGACTGATAATACTTGGTATAGAATCTGGGAAAATCTTATTAATAAAGTTATTTACTTCACTTACAGTGTTTTTACCAATATAATCTAATATTCTAAGAAAGATATCAATTAGACCAAAAAAGATAAAAACATTACTTGCTTTTTTAAAGACTAAAGCAACAATTAATAAAATAATAAAAATAATAACTATATCCATATATTCACCTCTAATACAATAAAATAATATCAAAAAAATGTCATTTTGTAAACTTAAAGTAGAAAAAATAATAAATATTTACAAAAAATATGTTAAAAGTGTTGATTTTATTAGGGATATTGTGATATTGTTAATATGTAAGCATAGATGTGCTTAAATTTCAATTTAACTTAAAGGAGGACAAAATGAAAAAAGTTGAATTAATTGAAGCTATTGCTACTAAAGCTGGACTTACTAAAGCTGATGCAGCAAGAGCATTTGATGCAACTCTTGAAGTGATTGCAGGAAGTCTTGAGAAAGGAAAGAAGGTACCAATTGTTGGATTTGGAACATTTGATGTATCTAAAAGAGGTGCTAGAGAAGCAAGAAATCCTAGAACTGGAGAAAAAATCAAGATTGCTGCAAGAAAAGCAGTTACTTTCAAAGCTGGTAGTGCTTTAAAAGAAAGAGTTAATAAATAGTTAGGGAAGAAACAATTATTGTTTCTTTTTCTTTTTGAAATTAATGTGAAATAACTTGACTATTGGTTATTAATTTATTATGATTAATATAGGTGAGTATGAAAGAATTAGGCATTGAAATTTTAAATAAAATATATGAATGTGGTTATGTTGGTTATATTATTGGAGGATATACTAGAGATTTATTATTAGGTAGAGAAACAAGTGATATTGATATCGCAACTAATGCTACACCAATGGAACTTAAAAATATTTTTAGAGATATTTACATGATGCATGAATCATATGGTTCTGTAAGAATCAATTACAAAAATGTAAGATTTGATATAACAACATTTAGAAAAGAAGATGAATATTTAGATCATCGTCATCCAAATAGTATAACTTATGTAAATGATTTAAAAACAGATTTATTAAGAAGAGATTTTACTGTTAATACTATATGTATGGATAAAGATGGTAATATTATTGATTTATTAAATGCAAGGGATGATCTTAATAATCATATTTTAAAAACAATAATTGATGCTTCAGAATCATTTAAAATAGATGCGCTTAGAATTTTAAGAGCTATAAGATTTTCGGCAACTCTTAATTTTAAATTATCAAGTGATATTGAAAAAGCTATTATCGATAATAAAAATTTATTAAAAAAAATATCATATAATAGAAAAAAAGATGAATTAGATAAAATATTTGCTAGTATTAATGCTAAAGATGGTATTAAATTATTAAAAAAATTTGATTTGGATAGAGAACTTGATTTACCAAATATCAATAGGATAAAAGATTATAGTGATATTGTTGGTATTTGGGCTATGATAAATCCTAATAAATATCCTTTTTCAAATAGTGAAAAAGATTTAATTAATAAAATAAATATTGTTTATGATTTAGATAATTTAGATAATCAAGTATTATATAAATATGGATTATATGTCAATTTATTAGCGGGTATTAATAAAGGAATAAAAAAAAGAGATATTTTAAAGAAATATGATGATTTACCAATTAAAACAAGAGATGAAATTAATATTAATGCTAATGAAATATGTAATTTATTAAATAGGAAACCTGGGGCTTTTATAAGTAAGATTTTTAATCAATTAGAAGAGGTGATATTATCTAATACTATTTCTAATGATAAAGAGATGATATGTAAATATATTAAAGAAAATATAAATTTATAATGAATAAGTAATTAGTAAAATTACTTTTTTTCTTGTAAAAAACATTTGTTAAATAAGATAAGATATGATAAAATGGTTAGTTGTGAGGTATTGTATGTATGATGTAATAATTATTGGTGCAGGACCAGCTGGTTTGTTTACTGCATATGAATTAATAACTAAAAGAAATGATTTAAAGGTATTATTGGTTGATCAAGGTAAATTTGCAGAAAATAGAGTATGTCCAATGAATAAGTTTGGAACAAAGTGTAAAAATTGTAATCCTTGTGCAATTTTATCGGGTTTTGGAGGGGCAGGAACATTTTCCGATGGAAAATTAAATTTTGTACCTAAACTTGGTAAAAGTGATTTATATAAATATATGAGTAGTGATGAAGCTGATAGTCTGCTTGTTGATACAGAAGAAATATTTAATTTCTTTCATATGGATAGTGATGTTTATCCTACTAATATGGATGAGGCTAAAAAGATAGAAAAACAAGTTGCTTTAACAGGAGCTAAATTATTATTAATTAAACAAAAACATTTAGGTAGTGACCATTTACCAGGTTATATTGAAGGAATAACTAATTTCTTAAAAGAAAAAGGTGTAATCTTAGAAGAAGGAATAAATGTTAAAGATATTATTGAAGATAAGAAAACTTATACAGTTTCTGGTAAAAAAGGTAAAACTGATGTTACATATAAAGGAAAATATGTTGTAGTAGCACCGGGAAGAACAGGAGCAAAATGGATTCAAGAAATAGCCGATAAATATAAAATACCATATCTTTCTCAAAGTATTGAAATTGGGGTAAGAGTAGAGGTAAGACGAGAACTTTTGGAAGATTTGTGTAGCGTTATATATGATCCATCAATCTTTATTAAAACAAAAACATATGGTGATGAAATAAGAACATTTTGTACTAATCCCGGAGGTTTTGTAACAAAAGAAAATTATTATGGATATATCTGTGTTAATGGTCATGCTTTAAAAGAGATTAAATCAAATAATAGTAATTTTGCTTTTATATCTAAAGTTAATTTAACAGAACCAGTTACTAATACAAGAGAATATGGTGAATGTATTGCTAAAATAGCAAACTGTTTAGGAGATTCTAAACCAATATTACAAACATTAGGTGATTTAAAAAAATTTAGAAGAACGAGAGAGTCTAGAATTAATAAATTATTTTTAACACCAACTTTAAAAGATGTTGTTTATGGTGATTTATCACTTGTTATGCCACATAGAATTATTACAAATATCTTAGATGGATTAGAAGCTCTTGATAGAATAATACCTGGTGTTAATAATGATGAAACACTTCTTTATGGACCAGAGATTAAATTCTTCTCTAATGAAATAGAAACAGATAATAAATTTAAATCACTTAATCATAATATTTATTTTATTGGAGATGGAGCTGGTAAAGCAGGTAATATTGTTATTGCTGCAGCAACAGGACTAGTTTCAGCAAGAGATATCTTAGAAAGAATTAAATAGCAATCACTATGTTAAAAATAAACTCCAAAAGGTAAAAAAGCATAATAAAAGGAGGATTTTAATGAGTAACAAATTAATAGGTACCGATAGTAATATAGTCTTTTATGAAGATGAAGATGGAAATACAAAGGTTGAAGTGTTACTTAAAAATGAAGATGTTTGGTTAAATGTTAATGCCATAGCAAATTTATTTAATGTTCAAAGACCTGCTATAACAAAACATATTAATAATATATATGTAGATGAAGAATTAATGGAAGATACCACATGTTCCATTTTGGAACATGTGGGTAATGATGGTAAACAACAATATAAAACTAAGTATTATAATCTTGATATGATAATTTCTATTGGATTTAGAGTTAATTCTAAGAAAGCTATTAAGTTTAGAACTTGGGCTAATAAATTAATTAAAGATTATATTGTTAAAGGTTTTAATTTAAATGATGATAGATTTATTAATGGAAATAAATTTGATAAAAAATATTTTGATGAATTATTAGAGCGAATTAAAACTATTAGAGTTAGTGAAAGAATGGCATATCAAAAAATAACTGATTTATTTATAGCAACAGCAACTGATTATAACTCTAAATCAGAAGAAGCCTATACTTTCTTTAAAATTGTTCAAAATAAGATGCATTATGCTATTACTGGTCATACTGCTGCAGAACTTATTTATGAAAGAGCAAATGCAAATGAAAATCATATGGGACTTACTAATTGGAAGAATTCTCCAGATGGATTAATATATAAATATGATGTTAGTGTTGCCAAAAATTATTTGAAAGAAAACGAGTTAAAGAAATTAAATAATTTAACTAACTTATTTTTGGATTATGCGGAAGATATGGCTGAAGAAGAGAAGATAATGACTATGCAAGATTGGATTGATACAACAGATAAATTATTAAAATTCAGAGAAAAAAAGATATTAATAAATTCTGGTAATATTTCACATAAAGAAGCTATAAAAAAGGCAGAAAATGAGTATGAAAAATACCGAGTAAGACAAGATCAAGAATACATTTCTTCAATGGATGAAATGTATAAAAAATATCTAGAGGGAATTAAATAATGGATTATTACATAAAAGAATTTGAAGAACTAAAAAAAGATTTTCATGAATATCTAAAAAAATATCCCTTATTTCAAGAGATAATCGATGATATCTTTGATATAGATATTAAAGAAATAAATGAATTACTAGAAAAAAATGATTTATTTTATCTTAAGAAAGCTATTGGTAAAATGAAAGATTTAATAAAATATATTAAAGATACTAGTCTAGATATTGATAAACAATATAATAAATTTAATGATTTATGTAATATTTTAGATAAAATTAATATTACTAATCAAGATATTGATAAAGTAAATAATAATATTAATAAAGCTAATATTTTAATTAAAAGTCACAATGTTAAAGATTTACATGAAGCTAATCAAATACTAGAAAAAATAATTAAAAGTAGTTGAAAAAGACTACTTTTTTTGATATGATTAAATGGTAAGAGTAGGAGCATATATGAACGATTTTATTAATAATAAAAAGAAATTGATGAGTTTATTAGTATTTGGAATAATTATGGTAGTGTTAGGGGTATCATACGCTTGGTTTAATTATAATCAAGTAGGAAAAAATAGAAAATTAATAGCAGGAGATATATATCTAACATTAAATGAAGGAAGTGAACAAATTAGTTTAGAAAATGTTTTTCCAATGACTAAAGAAGAAGCAAGAAGTAAAACCAATAACTTTATAACATTTTCATTAAGTGGCTTAAATGAATCAAGTAAAGATGTTTATTATGAAATAAAATTAATTTATGGAGACGAAAAGACAGGATATACAAGATTTAATGATAAAGATTTAGTCTTTGATTTAATAGAAATAGGACAAAATAATGAAGAAACCTATATAGTAGATGCTAAAAGTTATGATAGTATTAATGATAGAAAAATATGGGTAGATACTGTAGATCATAATACAACAACCCAAGTTACTAAAAATTATAAATTAAGAGTATGGTTAAGTGAAGATGTAATTATTAGTGATAGTGATCCAAGTGCCACATATCCTGCAACAGGAACTAATGCATTTAAAAATCATTATGCTAGTGTAAAATTATCAGTATTCGGTGATTTCCAAGAGAAAGAATTACCAGGAGTAGTTAATAAATTTAAAAAAATTAAAGATAATGGGGCAACATATATCAAAAGTTATGATGATATAATAGCATCTAATCCAACATTTACAACCCAAGATCAAGTATCATCAAGTGCTCCTAAACAAACAGTATATTATTTTGAAGGTGATGATGCTTTAGCTAATGGAAACCTTTTATTTGCTGGTTATTGTTGGCAAATTGTTAGAACTACGGATAATGGAGGACTAAGAATACTATATAACGGAGTAGCAGTAAATAATAAATGTGAAACAGATAGAACTGCTACCAAAGGTGTTAATGCTAGTGGTGATGGAACAACCCAAAGTTTATCAAGTACAACAACCTATGGAACAGGATACACTTATGATGTATCTAATAGTACTTTTACTTTAACAGGAGTAATGACTAATAAAACATGGTCAACTGATTACACTGATTTAATAGGAACCTATACATGTCTAGGAACTGATACAACATGTAGTACCTTAATTTCGATAAATGTATATTCTAATAGTACAACAGCATATGTTCAAAAATATGTTATCGGAGATGTTGATCATTACTCACAACTTGGAACAAGTTCATTTAATGCTAATTATCGAAGTCCAGCAATGGTTGGTTATATGTTTAATAAAGTGAAAAATTATGCTGGAAATAGTGCTGCACCAGAAGGTTCAATCTATGGAAAAGATATTGAATATAATAATGGCAGTTATTTAGTAATTGAAGATACCGCGAATACAGCATCAACTAATACTACAAAGGATGAAAATCATCACTTTACTTGTGGAACAGCAGGAACCACTATTTGTGCAATCGTAAGATTTTATTATTACGATAATTATTATATAAATTTAGAAAACGGTGAATCCGTCGAAAGTGTTCTAAAAGAGATGATAAATTATAAAGTAAATTCTAGTGAAATTGATGCTGATATCAATCACTATAATTCCAGTATTAAAGGATACCTTGATAACTGGTATAATCAAAATTTGAATAATCCTAATTACACAAAATATCTTGATAATGATGCTGTATATTGTAATGATAGAAGTGTAAGTAATTTAGGAAGTTGGAATAAAACATCAACTGATATGACAACATATTTACAATTTAAACAATATGGAGCTAATCGTGATTTAAATTGTGAAAATCAAACTGATCGCTTTAGTGTATCTAATACTAATGCGACCCTAACTTATTCTATAGGATTATTAACAGAACCAGAAAGAAATTTAATGGGAAATAATTATGCTACAACAGGTCAAAACTATTGGGAGCTTTCGCCTAGTTACTTCTACAACAGCCGCGCTCGTGTTCGTTATGCGAGCACTACGGGTTATACGAACTACGACCTCGTCTACTACGCTCGTGGGGTTCGTCCAGTTCTAACTCTTTCTCCTGACACGGAGATAAGTGAAGGTTCAGGTAGTTATACTGATCCATTTGTTGTAGGGGATAAAGTAACTAGAACATATTAATTATTAATAAATATCCTATCATTATGGTAGGATATTTGACATTTATTAGGGATTTTGATATATTTATTGGGAAAGAGGGAAATATGAAAGATATTATATTAACTGGGGATAGACCTACTGGTAAATTACATTTAGGACATTTTGTTGGTTCTTTAAAAAATCGTGTTAAATTACAAAATGAAGGTAATTATGAAAAAATGTATATTATGATTGCGGATTGTCAAGCTTTAACTGATAATTTTGATAATCCGATGAAGATTAGAGATAATTTAAGAGAAGTAGCACTTGACTATTTAGCAGTGGGAATTGATCCTGAGAAAGTTATTATTTTTGTTCAATCAATGATACCAGAACTTGCAGAATACACTTTTTATTTTATGAATTTAGTAAGTGTATCTAGACTTATGAGAAATCCTACAGTTAAAAATGAATTAAAACTTAAAAATATGGATGAGAGTATTCCATCAGGATTTTTAAATTATCCTATTAGTCAAGCTGCTGATATAACGCTTTTTAATACTACTTTAGTACCAGCAGGAATTGATCAAGAACCAATGATTGAGCAAACTAATGAAATAGTTAGAAAATTTAATAGTTTATATGGTGAAACATTAAATGAATGTAAAATACTTTTACCAGATAATAATGTGGCAAGAAGATTACCTGGAATAGATGGTAATAATAAAATGAGTAAAAGCCTTGGAAATTGTATCTATTTAAGTGATAGTGAAGAAGAGTTAAGAAAAAAAGTAATGATGATGTATACTGATCCTAATCATGTAAGAATAGAAGATCCTGGAAATGTTGAAGGAAATACGGTATTTACATATTTAGATGTATTTGCAAATGATGATTATTTTAAAAAATATTTACCAGAATATAAAAACCTAGATGAACTTAAAAATCACTATAAAAAAGGTGGATTAGGGGATGTTAAAATTAAGAAATTCTTATTTAATATTTTAAATGATGAATTAACACCTATAAGAAATAGAAGAGAAGAATTAAGTAAGAATATGTCTTATATTGATGAAGTATTAATAAATGGTACTAATAAAGCTAGAATGGTAGCTAAAGAAAATATTATTAAATTTAAAAAAGCATTAGGTATTAATTATTTTGATAAATAATATGAAGAATAATTAATAGTTAATTGTTTTAAAGGTATATAATATCTAATTTTACACACAATAATAATGACATATAACTATAATTGTATTGACAATGTTAATGAAATGTCATATAATACTATTATGAGGAGGGATATTATGGCAAGCATTTCAGGTAGTACTAATTTAAACATAAGAATTGATACTGATTTAAAAAAAGAAAGCGATATTTTATTTAAAGAATTAGGATTAAATATGACAACTGCTATTAGCATGTTTTTAACTAAATGTGTTAATACAGCAAGTATACCATTTAAAATTGAGAAAAATAGACCTAACAACGATTTAATTGAGGCAATTAAAGAGGGAGATCAAATTCTTGAAGATTTAAAAAGTGGAAAACGAAAAGGTTATAACAATGTTTATGAGATGTTTAAAGAACTTGATGAGGATATAGATAATGGAAGAATTTAACTAAAATGGGAAGAATTTCCCAACTTCTATTAAATAAGTTGGGGATGAATTCAGCATATTTTTATTAAATTATAAAAAAATCCTATTATATTGCAAAATATATTGTAAATTTGAAAAAAATTATAAAATAATAATGTCAAGAAATATTGATAATAGTGGACTTATTTGGTACAATTATATTGTAGAGTAATTTATTAACTA
>CACZTI010000034.1 GCA_902783985.1 uncultured Erysipelotrichaceae bacterium
TATTTATCATAGTACCTGTTCCTGTTTGCGTCGTACATTGATTTCCTACGGCTTCTCCATTATAGATTAGTTTTACGCCGCCTGTTACTGTTGTTCTTACCGCTTTCCAACAATAATCACCGAATTTGACATTATTATCTACAGCTCCTCGGTAATAATATATTGGCGTTGTTCCTTCAACTGTTTCATATACTCCACTTGTTCCATCTTCACTTGACATTTTGCTAAAGTCACTTAATGTTCCTTGATTTGCATTTTTCATAATATTATATAATGTATTAGGATTTTCTACCCATATTCCTTCTCTTGCTTCTCCTCTTACTTTAAAACTTATTCCAGTAGATTGCAAAGCATTCCAATCAGTTGTTGAAATTACTGTTTTTCCTGTAGTTACTGTTCCATCTGTATAAGCAGTACTTGGTCTTTGTGATTGATCATCTGGTGTATCTGTAATTAGAATATTATCTGCATCAATAAAAGCTTTAATGGTTATCGAACCATTTATTCCATATTCTCCAGATTTTATATATCCTGCAAGTAGATATTTTCCTGCTTTAACATCTGTTATTACCTTATGTGTTGTACTATTTATTATTGTATCAGTTCCTTCTGCTTTATACATTGATGTTGTCTTAGCTTCTCTTGCTGTATAATAATTACTATTTTCTGCTACTGCAACACTATTTTCTGTAATATTTACATCCATTATTAAACTTATTGGAACATTAGTTGTTCCTGTTACTGAATCAATAGAAAGTAGATATTCCATTCCATCAGTATATTCTGTATCTCCATTAAAGGTTACTACTAATTGTCCATTAGTTGAACTATCAGCAAGTGCTTGTTCCTTTGTCATTGGAAAAATATTATTTAAAGTTATAGTATTTTGATTTGTTTGTTCTGTACTAAAATAAATTCTTCCAGTATTTAATGTATTAGCAGGTCCTGTTCTTGTATAATTAAAGAAAGCATAACTTACTCCAATTACTGTCACAATCAATAGCAAAAGCAAGACTATTGGCATTATTATTTTCTTTTTATTATTAATATTATTATCCATATTTTCCTTCCTTTCTTTTAATAATAAAATTTATTTTCTTTTTCAACTATCATCATAATAATTTATATTAGATAGAAAAGTTCATATTTGTTTGTTTAAGTGTACAGGTTAGGTTATTTTTTGTCAATAGTTTTTCTATCATTTTTTACATCATCTCCTTCATGAGACTAATCATATTTTGAACAATCTCTCCTACTATTTAATTCTATCAAAAAAAGTAGTTGTTGTAAACTACTTTAATCAAAATCTTTTAATATTTCTACAAGTTCATCAATATTTTCTTTATTCTCTTCAATATCTTTATCTAACCACTCTGGTAATTCTTGTTTATCTTTAATATTTTTAGTTTCTTTTTTTACTGGTATTTGTTTAGTAATCTTTTTGTGTTCCTTCCTACAAATATCCATTGCTTCTTTAACTGTTTCAATATTAAGTCTTTTCCATTGCCCTGCAATTGCTTCTACAAAATCTTTATTTAATTTCATATTATTTACTTTTAAAGCATAATCTATTAAAACATTAACGACACCAGCTGGTAACTTTTGATTAATCATTAAACTATCAATTATCTTTTTATCTCTTATCGTTGGTTCGGCATTATTATAAAGTTTTTTTAATAATTCAATTGGACTAATATTTTCAAAAGTATAAATAATTTGGGATAACTTCGAATTAGATCCAGTTGGTTCTTTTAAATAATCTGGTTGCTTATTATAAATTAATGTTGGAAGTTTTCCATTATTTTCAAATTGATAAAAATTTCTTGCGGCATTAGTTAATTCATCTTTATCAATCAAACCTTTTTCATTAATGGCATTTCTTACTAATCCTTGCATATTGATATTATCTATTTTATATAAATAAGCAAGACTAACAATTAAATTTACTGTATCTTTATTAAAACACTTTGGACTAGTCATTCTATTTGGTATACCACTAATAATTAAATTTATATCAACATTTCCTTTTATTTCTAATCTTCTTGTTTTATCATCAATAATATCAGGATTTTCATAATTATATCCATTTACTGGTGTAAATACTTTATCAAAAGATGCCGTAATATCTTCATAATCCTTGGTAACTACTCTTTTCGTTTTATATTTATTGACAACCATTTCATATTCCATTTTACCTAAATTATTATATAAAACAACATTAAGTATCGGATGATTTAAAAATTCATTAGCTGAAAGTGGTGCATATAAAACATATATATAATTATTTATCGTATCACTTCGATAAAAAGTTTTAAGAAGTCCTATTGCTTCTAATCTTTCTCTTGCTTCAACAATAGTATCTAAATTAGTTAACATCAAATTCATTAGATGTTGATGAGTTAATCTTTCACTTTCAATATTATCACCCATTAAATCATTAGTAAGTGTTAAATATAAATTAATAGCGGTAATTCCAATTATTGGTTGATAAAGAGATACTAAAATATCTTTTTCTTTATTTTCAATAAAAGCTTTATTAAATACAATATAAGTATCGGCTGGAAGTATACTTCTCATTTTATCACCTATTTCTTTTTTAATATTTTTTCATAATACCACAATGGATAATTATCTTTTAAAATCATCTCATCTTCTCTTATTTTATCATCATTTTCCTTTATATCATCAATTCGATATCCCACAAGTTTTTCTTTAATAAACACAAATTTATATGGTAATGTAACTAATTTTATTAATCCTTTCCAATCATTATCATAAGTATAATCAATAGGAAAAAGATTATCTGGAAGATTCTTTTTAATAAAGGTAATACTACTAGTACAAATAAATTTTTCCTTTTTTAAACATCTCATCTTAAAATACTTATTATTTTGAAATTTATTAATACTTAAAGGATATAAATAATATCTTTTTCTAAATAATCTTTTATTTTTAAAAATCATCTTGTCATCTTTAATTTCATAATTATCTGTAAAAATAATCGAAGCATTTTTATTTTTTCTATATGATTTAACAACTTCTTTAGTATAATTTCTATTATATAAATCATCTTGGTGAGCAATCGTAACAAGTTTTGTATTAGCAATAGATATAGCGAAATTATAATCATTTCCTTTATTACTTTCTTCATTATTTACCATAACACCAATCCCATAATAACTTGCTAAATCCATAATATAATCATTCGGTGTACTAGTTGCTATTAAAACAATAGATTTCGTACTTTGTTTAAGAATAGATTTAATGCATTCTTCCAAATTATCACTTTCATGATAAGCTAAAATTACAAATGTATGTAAAGCCATATTCTCACCTACTCTCTAAATATTTTATCAAAACATTAAGAAATTTACAATTGATATACAGATTATTTGTCAAATTTCTTGTTTTTTTTTAAAACAATATTCAACTTTTTCTATTTTTTTGATAAACTTATATTATCGAGGTCGTATGAAAAATGAAAAAAAATTTAAAATATATCTTATTTTTATAATCTTATCTTTTTTAGTCCTAATTGGATATAGTTTTTTAACTATTAAAGACATTACTAATATTAAAGAAAGTATTCCTAAAATTCTAGAATTAGTCTTTATATTACTTCTTATTATTTGCTTTTTAGTTATGGGTAGAAAAAATGAAAATAAGAAGAATTATCCTATTATTATAGGAAGTATTATTATTATCCTATATTGCATTTTTAATTCTTTATTAACTCTTAATATTATTACCCTACCACATGATGAATATATTCCTAATTTTTATAATTTAGATAAAGAAGAAGTTTATACTTGGAATAAAAAATATCAAATAAAAATAACGGAAAATTATGAATATAGCGATACTATTTTAGAAGAACATGTTATAAGTCAAAATTATTTATATCCAACACTTGTTAAAGATATTAAAGAATTAATTATTAATACAAGTCTTGGACCTGATTATAATAAAGAAATCATTGTCCAAAATCTAGTAGGTTTAAAATATGATGATGCTATAAAATATATTAATGATAATTACTTAAATAATGTTTCTTTTAAATATACTAAAATGAGTGAAAATATTGATACTATTATCTCACAAAGTGCTAGTGGTAGTATGAAAAGAAATGATGAAATAATATTAGAACTTGCAGTAAATAATGAATTTATTCCATTTACCATACCTGATTTAACAAATAAAGATAAAATTTACGCTGAAAGTTATTTAAGAAAAAATGGTATGGATGTTAAATTAGAATATGATTATAGTGATACAATAACAAAAGGTCATGTCATAAATCAAAGCCTAAATGGTAATATTGAAGAAGAATCATCTATTACCCTAACTATTTCTTTAGGTAAAAAAACAATCGCTCCAGATATATCTGTCATGAATAAAGATGATATTACCAATTGGATTAAAGATAATGATTTAAAAATTAAGTATCTTGAAGAATATTCTGATACTGTTTCCTTAGGTGATGTTATCTCATCAAGTACTAAAGAAGGCGATATTCTAAGTAGTGATGATGAAATAATTATTACCATATCTAAAGGTAGTTTAAAAATGATTGAAGTAAATGATTTATCGACATTTATCAATTGGGCTAAAAATAATAATGTAGATTATCAAATTGATTATGAGTATAATAATTCTTTATCTAAGGATAGTATTATTAGTGTTTCCAAAAAAAGTGGTGAACCGATAAGTAAAAATGAAACAATAATTATTAAAGTATCTAAGGGTAAAAGTATAACTATTCCTAATTTTGTGGGAATGAGTAAAAATGATATTAAGAATAAATGTTCATCATTAAAACTTAATTGTTCCTTTAAAAATGGTGGTTTAACTAATAATACCAAGAAAGATATATGTACTAGTCAAAATAAAAAAAGCGGTACCGTAGTATCAGAAGGAACCAATCTTGTTCTAACTGTATCTGGTGGTATTTATGAAAAAGTATCACTTCCTAATTTTGTGGGAATGAGTAAAACAGACATTACAAATAAATGTAATTCTCTTGGTATAACATGTAATTTTACATATGAAAGCAATTTTTCAAGTACTAAAAAAGATACTTGTACTAAACAAAGTACCACAGGAACAGTAAATAAAGGTAGTAAAATAACTATTACTCTAAGTAAAGGACCAGCTGGAACTTGTAAAGTAATTGTTGATGCTAATCAGTTAAGTAGTGGTAACCCAGAAGGTACGAAAAAAACTCTTCAAACCAAATTAAAAAAGGCATGTCCGAATGTTAACTTTACTTTTGAGATGAAAACATCCAACTCTGGTATTGGATATCTTGCTCAAAATAGTGATATTAAAGTTGGATCTAATACCTTAACTGAAGGTAAAACATATAAAGTAATAATTAATTCAAATTAAAAGAACTGCGATAACAGTTCTTTTTGCTATGTAATATTATGATAATAAAACAGGGTAAAAATAGATAACATGCTAAAGTAAGGAGTAAAGTAAAAGAGGTTTATTACATAGCTTGAAAGGATAATCGTTCCTTTCGATTTATGTATAATACCACAACATTTTATCAAAATTTGTCGAAATTTGTCGAATAAATAAAATTATTTTATAATTACTCCTAAATTACCTACTAAATACCCTGCTTGCATCGAATCAATAACAATTCCTTTTAATGATTTAACATCAAACTTAATATTTGCAATATTACAAGTTGATAAATCAGTATTATCCAAATTAGAATCAATAATTTCCATATTATTTAGATTATCATCCGATAATAATAAATTTTTACATTTTACATTTAAAAATCGACCATCCTCCATATTAGATTTTATTATTTCTAAATTATTAATACTTGTATAACTAAAATTAGTATATTTAAAAAGACAATTATCTATTGTAACATCATGAATTATTGTATTAATAAAAGTCATTCCATTCATTTTACAATTATGAAAAACAACTCTTGTTAAATATTCATCATCCATTGATATATTAGATAAATCGCAATTTTCAAAAATAACATCAATTAGTGAATTATGATGAAATTTTATTTTACTAAAATCAATATTTTCAAATTTAAATGTATCAATAGTCATATTTTCAATAGAAACATTATCATCAATTTTCTTTAGATAACCATTATTAAATTCATTAGTTAATGCCTCTTGATATGATACTTCCTCTAAATATTTAATTTTTGGAGGTACTATCTTCATCATAACCTCCAAATCTTCTTTTTCTCTTTTGATAAACTATTAATGCTTTATCAAATTCTTCATTATTAAAGTCTGGAAACAATGTTTCTGGAAAATAATATTCAGCATAACTAGACTGCCATAACATAAAATTACTAATTCTTTCTTCCCCACTGGTTCTAATAACAAAATCAACATCTGGTAAATCTTGATATAAATTATGGGTTATTAACTCTTCATTAATACTTGATAATTCAAGTTTTCCATCAAGACACAATTGAGCAATTTTCTTAGTCATATCAACTATTTCTAATCTACTACCATAATTAAGACAAATGTTAAAAATATGATCTTGAAAATCTTTGGTAGATTCTGATAAATCTTTCATACTTTCAATAACATCATCTCTTAAATTATCGTAACTTGCTGAAAATACTACTTTTATTTTATTTTTAACAAAAATCTTTTTCTTTTTAGTAAACATATTAACAAATAAATTCATTAAATAATTTACTTCTTCTGTATCCCTTTTAAAATTTTCCGTTGAAAAAGCATAAACAGATAAATATTTAATACCTAAATTAAAAATATGATCACATAATTTTTCTAAGTTATCAGCACCCTTTTTATGTCCAATACTTCTTTTTAATCCTCTTTTAGTAGCCCATCTTCCATTACCATCCATAATAATCGCTACATGTTGTGGTATATTCCCCATATTCCTCCTTATATATTATGTAAAGTGATCAATACGATAACCTTGTCCTTGACGGTAAAACATTGCTCTTTTACTTAAATCTGCTTCACTTAATGTACAAAAGTTTCCTGTCCATGAATCAATTGTTAACAAGTCTTCTTCTCTTAATTCACCAGGAGTATATTTCTCTCTATTATATCCAACAACTAAAACGAAATGTCTTGAATTTCTTGCAGAACTTGCAGTTACTTGTAATACACAAACTCGACCATTTGTTATTTCTTCAAATATTTTTCCTAGTGTTTCTTCTTTTGTTTGATAGAAAGTATGTGTCATTCCTTTAATTAAATTATAATGACATGCTGAATTAGCGTTCATATTATAAATATTTCCCTCTTGTAAAAATCCTGCATGATATTGTGAAAAACCAAGACATTGACTAGTACAATGATCAGGATCACTTGTTCCAGAGAAAACAGATTGTGATATTTTACCAGCAGTTTGATTAACAAACTCTCCTAAATCATTTTTCGTATTCGCTATAACATATTCTGTACCACCATAACTAAAGTATCTAATGTTATTATTGCCTATAGTAGGGTCTTTTTTAACAACATTACATGTGTTTGTAGCATGATTACCAGAATTATCAATAATTTCTATTGAAGCAGATTGAAAATCATTCGTCATTTTTACATATGATGTTTGTTCTAAGAAATCTGATGATTGACCATTAACTGTATATTTATATTTACTAATTGGTTTACTTATTGATGTAACAATAAGATCAACATGATTACCATAAACATTAGCATCACAAGTAAAAGTTGGTGTAGCACGATCAATATTTCCTATTTTAACAATTTTTTCAATTTTTCTACCATAAGTATCATATGCCCAAAAATGATATGTTCCATTATCATTAGCAACATAACTAAATTCTCTATCAGTTATCTTTTCCGCACTTGGTAAATAAGAATAAGCATAGTTTTCTCCTAAAACATTCATCTTAATAGTAACACTTTGATTAGTTTTACCTGTAGGATTAATCTCTTCATTCATTACCAATTCACTTATATCATTTAATACTGTTACAGATCTAGAAGTTGTTACCGTAAAACCTCTTTTATTAGTTACAGAATATAAAATTTTATATTCTCCTACTTCACTAGTATTAACTTTTCCAGATTTATTTATTTGATTAGAAATATCCCCTGCTTCAGGATCAGTAGCAGTTGCTCCTTCATCTTTATATTGGGAATTTTTTACAATATAAACATTTTCTTCTCCTTTTAATTTGATCGTTGGATATAAATCTTTAATACGTTTATCATCAGTAACGATAACTTTACGAACTACCGTGTTATTATCTCTTGAAATATAAAAGATATTATAAATACCTTCACTATCTCCAACAGAACCAGAAACAGTTACTGCATCTCTACTTACATATCCTGGATCAATAAATTTAGTTCCTTTTGCCATCATATAAATACTTTTACCAACAAGTTGAATTGAACTATTTTTATTAGTTTCCATAATTTCACTTTCATAATCACTACATAAAAGGTAAGCTTTATTTAGGTTACCTGATGTAATAACCCCTGACATAAAGGAACAATTGTTTGGCAAATTAACCCCTAATGCACTAGCAGAAAGATATTTTTCAGATGATGATAAAACATGTGATGCATAATATTTCTCAGCAGCTTCTTCTAAACTTTTCTCATAATTGTCATACTTATGTGTCTTAACAACATCTGTATGAGTTTCTGTTTCTTCTTCACTAGGATTACTTATCCATTTAATGATAACAATGACCATAATGATTCCAATAATAATCATTATAATATTCAATATCATATTAAAATCAAATTTCTTTTTCTTTGGTTCTTCCTTTTTTTCATAATATTCATCGTACATATTTTTATCCTACTTTCCTAAAATTTTTATTTCTTTAATTTTACTCTCGATTATATTGGGAACATCCTGTTTAATATATTCATATCCTTTATAGACTCCATAAATAAATAATAAAAACAAACATATTTTTATGATAGCATGAATATTTTTCGATATCTTTCTTTTATTCTCACATGATTCCAATATTTCTATTCTTTTTTTTAATACTTTTATTTCATTTTCTAAATCTTCTATATCATTCATTAATCCCTCATATTAATATTGTAACAAAAAAAATAAAAAAAATAAACAAAAAATCAAAATAAATGATATAATATTTGTGAAGTGATAAGGTTGAAAATAAAAACTTAAATTAATACACGCAAAAGGAGTTCAAATAATCAAAAATTTTTTTGAACTCGTAAAAGTCAA
>CACZTI010000035.1 GCA_902783985.1 uncultured Erysipelotrichaceae bacterium
TAGAACAATTTTGCAAACAAAATGGTCATGATTATGATGAGTGGATGCATCGTGAATGGATTACAAAAAAACCAAAAGAAGGAATATATGGCTTGTTTGCAGACTTAGATGAGGAATGTGTCCATCACGAATGGTCAAGAACTTGTAAAAGATGTGGACATATAGAAAAGAATGATAAAGAACCAGCTGATTTTAAAGGAAATAGAGTAAGAATAAAAATAAAAATATAATAATAAAAACAGGAGCAATCCTGTTTTTGTTTGCAAAAAAGTATGATATAATACTTGTGAATGGAGCGTGTTTAGAATGAATTATAATGGCGAGAATTTTGTAGGAACAAATGAAAATATTATAGAAATTGTATCATCATATTCTGGATTGGAATTGTTAAAACGAAGTGGTAATGAAAATATTAAAGTGTGTTTGCCATTATCTTTATGTATTGGAAAACTGGATAGTATTATACCTTATAATAGAGATAATTTATCACAATATAATAATACTAATTTATATGACTTTAATGCTGAGTTTGAAAAATTAAAAGATTATATTAACAAATGTGAAAAAATTAGAATTTGGTCAAGCCATTTAGATAGTGATGATTATTGTTTGCTTTTACTAATATGTTATTTATTTAAAGAAAAAGAACTTGGTGTTTTTTATGCTGAAGAAATAAATTGGGCTACAACAATAAGTGGACTTGATGAAAATGATATTGTTGATTTGGAAAAAAGAGAACATATATTAACAAAATGGCAAAAGCAAGTTTTTTGTAATGAATGGGAACAAATAGTTAATGATAATAAAGAATTAAGATACATGGTTAATGGTTCTGTTGTATCTTGTGATATAAGCAGATTTGATAGTGAAATAATGGATAGATTAAATAATAAAGGAAGAATAGATATATATAGTTTTATTGCTGATTTAATTGGCAATCCAATAGTACCATTCGTGAGATTATCTGATTGGATATATTTTTATTTAATAGAAAGATTAGAACAAATTGGTAGAATTAAAAGTAATATAGTTGATGGAAAAAAATATATAGAATTAAACAAATAAAATATTGGAAAAGAAATCGTAAAATTATGACGTTTAGTTCTGATAGATGAGAGAAATCTTATCTTTTTGTTTATTCTTTTTAGAAATAATTTTACGAACATTGCATATATTGGCGTATTGGTGTATAATAAACATTAATTTTTATGTAGGTGATGATACAATGAGCATAGAATTACAAAATGATATAAAATATGCTAAATCAATTTTAGATAATGAATGTCATGATAAATTTAGAAAAATATATACAAATACAAATGAAGATTTATCATTGTTGTTTAGCCAACTAGATTTATCTGATAAAAATATATTAACTGTTTTATCTTCATCTGATTACTTATATATGTCATATCTTTTTGGTGCAAAAAGAGTTGATTGTTTTGATATAAATCCATTAACATTTCGTTTATTTTATTTAAGAAAATGGTTAATTAATAATAATATAATTGATATTGGATTTTGTTCATATGAAGATGTGATTAGAGTACTCATGAATATGGAAAAAACTAATACGGATAATGAAAAAGAAAGTTTATTATTTTGGAAAGAAGTATTGTCTAAAATGGGAGAATCCGATTTCTATCATAATCGGTTATTTACAACTATTTTTAATCCTTTTAATTCTTTCTATAAAGATAAATTGGTTAATTTATCAAAAATCTTATCGTATGTTAATCCAACATTTTATAGTTTTGATATTTGTGATAATTTAGGTATAAATATTGACAAGCGATATGATTTCATATTTTTATCAAATGTTCTTGATTATAATAGAAGTAGAGAAAGTCTAGATGCTGCTTTCAATAATTTATTACCTCTTGTAGATAAACAAGGAAAAATTGTATGTGCTCATATATCACAAATTGCAAATGAAGATTTTACTCAGGTTTTAGATTTAGAGAAAAAAGTTTTTCAAGATGCATTTGAATATAGCCATATAATAGCTAGTGATGAAAATCAGCCAATACATTATTATCAGTATACAAAGAAATAAGAGTTCGTATTATTTTGAGATTGCGATAACAAGTTGAAGAAATCCAATTTCTTTTTTAAATAAGATTCCGAACTCATTTGTTTGCAATTATATAGATTTAAGTATATAATAAATACTCGTTATGGAGGGATTATGAAAAAATATTATATTGATAGTTATCATTATTGTAGTGATGAAGAAAAAGATAAATTTTATAGAGACCATATTTTAAATTCTGATGAAAAACAAAAGACAGAAGAATTTATGAAAAAAATGGAGGATTTTGTTATTAGAACATCTGGGGAAAAATCATTAGATTTTTTTCGCAATATTTGCCCAGAAGGTCAAATACAATATAGACAAGAATTTGGATACATAACTATTGGTAATTATGATAGAGATGAAATATCTATACATGGTTATGGTAAAACTATTGAGGAAGCATTTTTAAATGCTACATTAGACTTTGAATTTTATATTAGTGAAAACTATGAATGGTCTCATAGGCAAGTATTGAACAAGCAATATAGTGATAGATTTTTAAATGGTGATTATTCTAAAAATGATTATCATGGACCATTTTTCTTTGCAGAATTAGCATTACAAGATTTTAGAAAATACTATGGTGATAATATACCTGAAGAAATAGTAGAATATTATGAAATCCATCTTGCAGAAGTTGGCGAAGGTAACTTTAAATATGACTATGAAACAAATAGATTGATTAAAGTGAATGAAAAGGAAAAAATAAAAAAATAATATTATATACAGGAGCAATCCTGTTTTTGTTTGTGTAATTTTATTAAACAATATTAAACATAACTATAAAAAATATGATATAATAATCAAATGAGGTTTTTAGTATGAAAAATTATTTAGAAAAATTGGATCCTATGATAAAAGAATACTTTAAGATATTATCTGATGATTTTCCAGAATTTTTATTAGAATATATTGAAACACCTAGAATGCAAAAGCAAGATGGAATAAGTGTATCTTGTGGAACATATTATTCAAAAATGTTTGACACTATATGGTACTCTAGTTTAGATCACAGTGTTGCAGTTGCACTAATTATTTGGAATTTTACACATGATAAAAAACAAACATTATCAGGATTGTTTCATGATATTTCTACACCTGCATTTAAGCATTGTATAGATTTTATGAATAATGACTACGAAACACAGGAATCAACTGAAGATTTAACGAGAACAATGATTTTAGAATCAAAAGAAATAATGAGTTTATTAGAAAGAGATAATATAAATATAGATGAAGTTGCTGATTATCATATTTACCCAATTGCTGATAATGATACTCCAATGCTTTCTGCTGATAGACTAGAATATACTTTTACTAATGGTCTTGGACAAGTCAAAAGAATATGGAATTTAGATGAAGTAAAAAAAATATATTCAAATATTGAAATAACCTACAAAGAAGATGGAACACCAGAAATGTGTTTTAAAGATAAAGACATTGCAGAAAGATTTGTAGAAGTAATGAGTGAATTATCAATTTTATATATGAATGATGATAGAAGATTTGGAATGCAGTTTTTAGCTGATATAATGAAACAAATGTCACAAGATGGTATTATTTCAATTTCTGACTTATATGAATTATCAGAAGCAGAAGTAATTGAAAAAATTAAAAGTTGTAAAAATCACAATATAGCATATTGTTTTGATGTATGGCAAAATGGAAATAATGTAGAAGTAAGTGATAAAAATATAAATGATAGATATTGTATAAATGTTAAAGCAAAAAAAAGGTATATTAATCCACTTGTAAAAACAAAAAATGGTGTATTTAGAATTAGTGATATATCTGAAAAAGCTAGAAAAAATATTGAAAAAAGTTTAAATTATACTTTTGACAGATATTTATATATGGATTTTAATTTTAAAGATAAGGAAAGAATTTTAAGTAAAACATTATAGCAGGAGTAATCCTGTTTTTGTTTGCAATGACACAGTGACACTCTAAATGTGAGTAGGGTACACGCAAACAATGTGTCATAGTGTCATATATTATCGCTAGATACCAAAACCAGATACCAATTGCAAAAAAATAAGTTTTTTTAATAAACTTTAATAAATTATAGAAAATTAAAAAGCCTTATTTTATAAGACTTTCGTTGGTATTTAAATTATTACGAACTGGTATATGAATTTCCCCCTGAAGAGAGATA
>CACZTI010000036.1 GCA_902783985.1 uncultured Erysipelotrichaceae bacterium
AACTGTCGTTACTTGTATGTAATATTATATATTACTTAAGAGGGAAGCCCCCACTTCTAACTATGTTAAGTGGTGGGAGCAGGTCACACCAAGCAAAGAACATATTATTATTAATGGTTTATGTGATAAATGTATAAAATAAAGGAGAATATATGGAAGAATGTTTATTAGATGGATTAATAGATACATTAAAGATATTACCATATTTATTAATCACATTTTTATTATTAGAATTTATTGAACATAAATTTAGTAAAAAGAATAAAGAGATATTATCAAAGAATAAAAAATATGGGCCTGTTTTAGGGGGATTATTAGGGGCATTACCACAATGTGGTTTTAGTTCTATGGCTGCTAATCTTTTTTCGGCTAGAGTTATAACAATGGGTACCTTAATAGCAGTATTTTTATCCACTAGTGATGAGATGTTACCTATTATGATTAGTGAAAAAGTTGATATATTAGTATTAATTAAAATATTAGGTTTTAAAGTTATTGCGGGTATTATTATTGGATTTATTGTGGATTTATTTTATCGTAGAAAATTAGAAGAGCATGAGGATATTAAAGAAATATGTGAACATGATCATTGTAGTTGTAATCATGATGGAATATTTATTTCCAGTATTAAACATACTTTAAAAATAGGATTATTTATTTTAATTGCTAATTTATTAATTAATGTAATAATATTTGAAGTAGGAGAAGATAATTTATCTAATTTATTATTAAATGGTAATATAGTAACATACTTTTTATCAAGTCTTGTTGGGTTAATACCAAATTGTGCTGGTAGTGTTATTATTACCGAATTATATTTATCAAATATGATAAGTGTCGGTACAATGCTTGCAGGTCTTTTAACAGGTAGTGGAATAGGAATATTATTACTATTTAGATCTAATAAAAATTTAAAAGAAAATTTATTAATTTTATCAATTATTTATTTTGTTGGGGTTATTTTAGGAATAATTGTTGATTTAATTATATAATGATATAATAAATGTAGGTGATATCTTTGAAAAAGAAAATATTAATAGTTGGTTTAATTATTTTAATCAGTTTAATAATTGGAATAATATTATTTAAAAATAAAGATGAAAAAGATGAAAAAGATGTTTTATATTCTATTAATTTTGGTAATACTATAATAAGATTTAAGCATGTTGATTATGTTATACCACAAAATAGAATAGTAATTGTTGAAAAAAGTATTGATAAGGGAAAGACATTTGAAAGTATTACTAGGGAAGCAATTACTGTTAGTATGGAACCTAAATTTGTTTTTTTAAATGAAAATCAAGGTTTTGCTATTAAAAAACCAAAAATTATGAAAGATAATGGAAAATATATGGGGATGTATGTTACTTTAGATGGGGGAAAGACTTTTACTTTATCTAAAATAAATTATGATAATCCTAATATTGAAACTTTAACTATTAAGGATGTTCCATATTATGATAATAATAGATTAATATTACCTTGTTCTATTTATCAAGTAAAAAGTGATCAATCAGGATATGAAAATGTTGATTTATATTTTACTACTGATGATAATGGTTTAACTTGGAATTTAATGGATAATCTTTTATTTAGTATTAAAAAGGATTCTTTAACAAATAAAGGGGCAACATTTATATTAAAAAATAATAGTGATGATGATTATTGTTATGGACCAGAATATATATTAGAAAAATATGTGGATAATAGGTGGAAAGAAATATTATTAGATGAACCACTATCTTGGAATACTGTTTTATATAATTTAAATAAAAAAGAAGAAATAGAGATAAATATTAATTGGGAAAATAGTTATGGTATTTTAGATAATGGTAAATATCGTTTGGTAAAGAATAATCTTAGAAAAAAGAATAGTCCTGAATCAAGAAGTTATACTGTTTATGCAGAATTTGTAATTGGAAATAATTAATAATATATATTTATAAATATATAAAAGTGTATTTAATTAACATAAAATATTATATGTTATAAAGGAGTGCTTGATGAAAAAGAAGGTTATTATTATTGGAATAATAGTTATTGTGTTACTTGCTTTATTCTATTTCTATGGTATTGATTATTTATTTTATTCTCAATATAATAAAAATGGTATTAGTCATCTCTTGGTTGTTACTATTGATGATAATCAACCTAGAGAATATATAGGTATTTTGGATAATTATCGAATTTATATGGAAGGAGTGACCTGCTCCCACCACTTAACATAGTTAAAAGTGGGGGCTTCCCTCTTAAGTAATATATATTATTACATACAAGTAACGACAGTTGGTCCAACCACCGATGTTTTTTATATAGCAAACATAGCTATTTGTTTATCCATTTCTTTTTGA
>CACZTI010000037.1 GCA_902783985.1 uncultured Erysipelotrichaceae bacterium
AACTGTCGTTACTTGTATGTAATAATATATATTACTTAAGAGGGAAGCCCCCACTTCTAACTATGTTAAGTGGTGGGAGCAGGTCACCTAAATTGATATTTAACTCTTCTTTTATTTCTCGTATTAAAGCATCAGAACTATGTTCTCCTATTTTTATTCGACCTCCTGGAATAACTGAATTTCCCACACGATCTTTTCTAACCTCTATTAACACCTTATCATGATATTTAAATATAATACCTACTCTAATATTTAGACGATATCCATCAATCAGTAAATTCAAATCCTTCATATAACCTCCATAAATAAAAATAGAACCACAAAATGGTTCACATAATAATCAAATAATGGTGCCCTAAGTAAGAATCGGACTTACAATTAAGCCTTACCATGGCTTCGTTATACCATTTAACTAAAAGGGCACAATATAATTTTATCAAAAAAACAAACATTGTCAACATTTAACAATGTTTTTTAATCTTTTAATAACTTTTTTTTCAATTCTTGAAATATATGATTGACTAATCCCCAATATTTCAGCCACTTCTTTTTGAGTTTTTTCAGGATAATTAAATAATCCATATCTCATAATAATGATTTCACGGTCTCTATCACTAAGTTTATTAATTTCTTCCATCATTGTTTTTTTATTTAAATCATCTTCTAAGGGACGGGTTACAATATCAGCATCGGTTCCTAAAACATCTTCTAAATGTAATTCATTTCCATCAGCATCAAAAGATAAACTCTCTTCAAAACTCACTTCTCCTCTTACCTTTTTATTTTTTCTTAAAAACATAAGTATTTCATTATCAATACAACGAGAAGCGTAGGTTGCTAATTTAATATTTTTATCATTACTAAAAGTTTTAACAGCTTTCATTAAACCAATAGTTCCAATACTTACCAAATCTTCTAAATCCACATTTGTATTTTCATATTTTTTAGCTAAAAAAACAACTAATCTCAAGTTATGTTCTATAAGTTTATCTCTTGCATGTAAATCTCCATCTTTACTCATTTCTACATAATATTCTTCCTCTTCTTTAGATAAAGGTGGTGGTAATTTATCAGTACTTCCAACATAAAACAATTCCCCAACTCTAACAAATATTTTTTTTATTTTTTCTATTATTTTATTCATGATATTATTCCTTTCATTTTACTATGTAATATAACATTAACACCATCAATTTTTATTTTATTATTTGATAAACCAACTAAATAATTTTTTATTTCTTTATTATTAACTATCAATTTATCAGGTTTAAAACATTTTATAACTCCTTCCATATTAACTGAAGAAAAAGGAACATAAATAATATTACTATCTTTTAAAGGTATTTGATAATCAGTTAATATAACAGGTCTATTTTTATATAAATCATATAATTTATTACCTGTATCTAAAAATCCTGTTAAATCATATTCCTTATTTTGATAATACACAACAACTTGATAGTAATTAGAATAATTTTCTTGATATTTTTTTATCTGTTTATAATAGATAAATGGAATAATAATAAATACAAGAAGAATAATTAAATAATTATAATATCCTTTATCCATAAATAAATATAAAATCCCTGATAAAATAAAACTTATTGTTAATAAATAAAATAAATTATTAAAAGTATATTTAAAACTCTTATAGGAAAATGTAACAATAACCATAACAATACCTAAAATAATTTTTAATATAAATAATAATAAAGAATTTATTTCAATAAATAATAATGTTGTTGATACACCTCCAATCATACTTCCTAAAATAAGTCTTTTCACACTTACATTACGAGTTAAAATAACACTAACACTCATTAATAAAATGAAATCTAATAATATATTTAATAAAAAAACCATATCAATATAGATTATCATTTTATCACCATTAATAATATACACTTATAAAAAAGAAAAAAATGTCAAAAAAGAAGGAAATATTCCTTCTTATTTTAATTATTCAGTAGGATAAAAAGATGAATAATTATTATATTATATGGTTTTGCATATCACAAAGCTTATAAATTTAAATTTATTTTTCTCATTGATCACCTTCTTTCAATTTACATTATCATTATATAAACAATTTATTAAATGAAAATTAAAAAAAGATGAAAAATCATCTTTTAATACTTGTTCAATACCTCATCAATACCATCAATTTTTATTTTTTCTTCACTAATCAACTTTTGAAAAGTTTTCTTAGATATAACTTTTTCTTTTAGAACAATATCTGCCATTTGATAATCCAATTCATTAGTATCATCAATATTAGATAAAGCTTTTAATTCATTAAATACCTCTACACCTTTTTCGCCATATTTTGACAAAACAGGTGTATTTTTTAAAATTGGATCCATCCAACTACAATTTTCTCTTAAATTAAATGAAATAAAAGGTTGCGCTAGAAAGAATAATACTAAATAAACCAAAATATAACCTTCCAATAGTCCAAAAACAAATCCAAATATTTTAGATGGAATACTTAATACTACTGTTAATTTTAATATTTTTTCTAAAATACCAGTTATACTTAAGATGACCTTATATATTATTTCTAACAATAAAAACATTAAAATAAAAGCAATACCTTGATACAAAATAATATTTAAAACACTAGCTCCACCAAAAAAAGAATTAAAGTGAAAGAAAGGCAAATTCAATACAAGAAAATCTCCAACTAAACCTTTTAAATTATAAGCGAGAATAGTTATAACTAAAAAACCAAAGAATTCAACAAAGGTTTTAAAAAAGCCATCTTTAAATCCCTTAAGCGCGAACAAAAAAATTATTAAAATTATCGCAATATCATATATTTTCATATATCCTCCTTATATAAAATCAAGGAAATTAACCAAAGTTAAATTTCCTCAATATCTTCTTTTTTTTCTTCTGTTATATTATTTACAGCATCATTTTGAACTGGAACTGTAGGATTTACTTCTTGTACAGGTGCTGCTTCAAGAACTGGTTCAACAATAGGATTATTCACCGCTGGTTGAACTACATTATCAACTGGTGTTATTTCAGGTGTTGCTAAAGGTGAAACAACATCTAAACTAGGATTAACTGCTGGTACTTCCTCTACCGGTTGAACTACATTATCAACTGGTGTTATTTCAGGTGTTACCAAAGGTGTAACAGCATCTAAACTAGGATTAACTGCTGGTACCTCCTCTACAGGTTGAACTACATTATCAACTGGTGCAATAACATCAGGTGTCTCCACAACATTTGGAGTTAAAGTTACATCATTATTAATAACTGGTGCAGCAACATTTTCAGGTTGAATATTTTCAGGAACTGAAACAACAGGTGTTTCAACATTCACACTTTCTACTGGACTAATTATTGGAGTAACCATTTCTTGACCATTATCTATAGGCATTGCTGGTTCTATAGAAGGTACTATATTATTAGTTTCAACAGCATTAGCTGGATTTATTTCAACACCTACTGGATTTTCTACAGGAGATACTGAAACATTTTCTACAACTGGTTCATTTACTGTTACAGGTTCCACACTAACATTTGGAATAGGATTAACATTAGTATCAACATTTGTTGAATCGGCAGAAGGAGCAACAGTTACACTCTTCATTAAAGATGCTACACTATCTTCCTTTGCAATATCAACATTATTTATAGGATTAGCAACAGGTTGTTCCACAGGTGTAACATTTACAGGATTAACTGTAGAATTCGCAACATTTTGATCAGTAGAAGGTACAGGATTTACAGCAATACCACTTTGTATACCTTCTTGTGGAGCATCAGCTACTGTTCCATTACTAACACCAAATTGTTGAGAACCATCCTTACTTGCTTTTTCCTTTTTATTTGCAATAATAAACACTATTAGTGCAATAATAATCAAAACAACCCCTGCTGTTATAAAGATTCCTGGGATATTAAAAAACCATCCTAAAGTTATATTCATTTTTTCATCACCTTTTATTCCTTCACTACTATATATTTATGATATCAAAAAAAATTACTAAAATCAATTGTTTTATAAATATTTTTTAAGAAAAATTAGAAAAATAAATATTATTAAACCATAAATCATATTTATAACATTAAATAATGCCAATATTTCTAAGACAATTAATGCCAAAGCTAAAAAAATATATAAGTACTTAATAATCTTTTTTTTACGATATTCTCTAATTTTTATGTCATTACTATTCATGAGATGTTATTCTAGTTCCTATTTCTATTCCATCAAGAACCCTAATTAAATTTTCTTTATCATTAAAATTAATAACTGTAATATCAATATTATTCTTTTGACATTCTTCTATTGCTCCAATATCCATAACCTTAATTTCTGGATTATCTAAAACATCTTGATGAGTTAATTTATCATATTTAATAGCATCACTATATTTATTAGGATCTTTATCATATACACCATCAACATTTGTTAATTTAATAATAGCATCTGCCTTAATTAAACTAGCTTTATTACTAGCAGCAGTATCTGTAGAACATCCTGAATGTCCTGTTCCACCAGTAAATATCATAACATTATCTTTAATTAATTCTAATATTTCTTCATCACTATAATTAGTTTTAAAATCTAGTAATGCAAATGGTGAAAACATCTTGGCATTAACATCACTATTTTTCATAGCATCCATAAGTCCAATACCATTAATCATCGTACCAAGCATTCCCATGTTATCAACATAATATGGATACATATCTTTATTACTTCTACCACGGAAAAAGTTCCCTCCACCAATAACAATTCCAACTTCGATATTTTTATCTCTTACTCTTTTAATTAATTCAGCTATTTCTTTAGTTTTATTTTTATCTATTAAGGCATCATCACTCATAAGTGATTCTCCACTTAATTTAATTAATATTCTTTTATACATTATAAATACTCCTTTATATTTTCCATTATTTCCTTATTAATATCATCAATAGTCCTTATTTTATCATTCTTAATACAATTAATATTTATCCAATTATAAAATGATGCTAATTCAAGGTAAGCAACCTCAGATTTTTTTAAATGTTCTTCACTTTTTTCATGTTCATCTAAACTTATACGATTTTTCTTTAATTCAAAAGCGTATGAATATGGAACATGTAAAAAAATTGTTTTATCAGGTCTTGGCAAATTTAATAAATCATATTCTAATTTATCAATCCATTGATACATTTCAAATCTTTCATTATCATCTTTAATTTTACTTCCTTGATGAGCCATATTACTACTTGTATATCGATCACAAATAACAAAATAATCATCATCTAAATATTTTCTTAAAACCTGTTCATTATACTTTCTATCTGCCGCATAATAAAGACTAGTTACTCTAGGATCAACATTTACAGCTCCTTCAGGAAACCAACATGGACCAATTTCTTCTTTTCCAAGATAAGGTCCCCCTATTATTTTACCTGTAGGTGATTCATAATTAGGATATGTTAAACGAATCGCTTTCTTTCCAAGACTTTCTAATTTTTCTACTAATAATTTACTTTGCGTTTCTTTCCCAGAACAATCTGTTCCCTCAATAACAATAAATTTTCCCATATAACCTCCTATTTTCTTTCATATAAGCAAAAATTATAATTAATACCATTATCATTATTTTTTCCAAGAATTTTCTTTTTAAATAATTTCTTTTCAAATTTTGGAAAATAAACGGTAGCATCAGGACATTCCCCATCTACTTCAGTAAGATATAATCTTTCTGCATATTCCAAGAATTGTTTATAAATACTTGCCCCACCGATAATAAATGTTTCCTCTTCATTCTTAACTGCTTCTAAAATACTAGGAATATCATTAAATATCTCCACACCATCTATTAAATCTTCATCTTTCATTTGCAAAACAATATTACGTCTTTTAGGAAGAACTCCTGGTAATGAATCAAAAGTACGTCTTCCCATAACAACTGTTTTTTCACTAGTTACTTTTTTAAAATATTTTAAATCATTTGGTAAATGCCATATTAAATCATTATTTTTACCAAGTTCTAAATTTTTACCTACACATGCAATTATCGATATCATATTTCACCTACTGTGCTATTGGAAATTCTATTTTTCCCATATGTTTATAGTCAACTATCTTAATATCTTTTAATTCTCTTGAATTATCAAAATCCTTAAAGTTCTTTATTTCTGGATTTATCCAAAGTTTTGGTGCAGGTAAATCACCATTTTCATCAAATCTTTTTATTTGTTCTTTAATACCATCAACTTGATTTACATAAATATGAGCATCTTTAATACTCCAAAACATTTTGCCTACTTTAAGTCCCGTTACATGCGCTATTAAATTAGCTAGTACAGCATATTGAGTTACATTAAATGGAAGACCAAGTGGTACATCACAACTTCTTTGATGTACCCAAAGATTTATTTTTCCATCAGTTACATCCCACTCAGTACACCATACACAACTAGGTAATACGGCAGTATTTAAAAATTCATTTTGCCACAAACTCATAATCATTCTACGATCTGTTGGATTATTTTTTATCTTATCAATTAAATTATCAATTAAATGATACTTATTAACAATCCATCCATAAGCTGTACCAATGGTATGAGCATATTCTTTACCAAAATGTTTGACAACCTCTTGCTTTTCAAGTTTTCCATCTTTATTTGGAAGCATTTGTGTAGCATGCCAATCACCATTATCATCACATTCCCATTCATCCCATATGTGATTTCCACGTTCTTTAAGCCATCTTACATCGTTACTAGCTACTTGATATATCCAAAGAATTTCTGTAATTGCATTTTTAAAAAACAATTGTTTAGTAGTTAAAACAGGAAATTCTTTTGATAAATCAAATTCAAATTCATATCCTGGTATTTTAATTGTGTTAATACCAGTCCTATTCTCTACTTCTTTGCCATCTTTCAAAATTTTTTTACATAATTTTATGTATTCCTTATCCCATTTACTCATATTGTTCTCCTTAACTATTCTCATTATACCATACATTTATAAAAATTAAATAAAACTTTACAAAAAAAAGGATGATAAATCACCCTATGTATAATAGCATATGAAAATATTTAATTTTATTTTTTAAAAACCATTTTTCCCCATCTTGAGTTAAAGTAAGAGTATTACCTTCTAAAGTATAGGGAATGCTTTCATCTTCACCAGTTTCATCATTTTTACCAGTGAAATTTTTATCATCATATGTTAATTGTTTTTCTTCACCAGCTGCTTTTAAAACAGCATTTTTATCATCTTTAATAATAAGTTCCATTGTCATTCCGTATTTTTCTAAGTCTTCAGCAGTTAATTTCATTTCAGCTGATTCCATAGAAACTAATTTGTAAGTTCCAGTTTTACTACCACATGCAGTTAACATAAAAGCAATAACTAATACACATAAAACACTTAAAATCTTTTTCATAAATTCTCCTATCTTTATTTTCATATGCTTATACCATAATTATCTTTCAGATATTTCGTTATTAGAAAACTTAACATCTAAAAACTTTTTACTTGATAAAAAATCACACATGTGAACAAATTTTTCATATTTAGTTTTTGGCCTTGGAAGTATTTCATTTCCATCATAATCTGTATTCCAATACCCCATATGACTTTCAACAGCATGAGAAAATAAATCTAGTTCCTCTTCTGTTAAATTAATTTTATCTTTATTATCATTAACAAAATTTTTAATTAACGTTGGATGATCAGCCCTTGTATATTTTTCATGAGTTAAACCACTTTTTAATCCATCGTGCAATATTAATGTAAAAATCATTATATCCTTTTCATTATTTGTATATTTATCACCAATACATGGGTTATCAAGAAGTTCCTTAGCTAACCTTACAGCTACTTTAACATGTCTAACTAAACCACCATCACCCAAAGAAAAATCTGGATGATATTTACCAGTAGAACTTGCAGGAATTTCATAAAAATAATCTGGTAATAAATCTAAAATTGTCTCACAACTTTTTCTTATTCTTTCATCTTTAATGTAATTAAGTTCTCTATTTAATACTTCATGTTTCATAAAAACTCCTAATTAAAGGGTATCAAAGATACCCTATGATTTAATAATATCATCTATATTAACACTACGATTATGTCCAATATGTTCCCACTTAATTTCTTTTTTAAATAAACTAACAACATTTATTGGAAACCATGTTATCATAAATATTGAGAATAATATTAATGATGACATCATCGCTGTAACACTTTTTTTGTTATAAATAGTAACAAACAATGATACAATAAATGTTCCAAGATAAGATAATAACATACCAAATAATCCAAAAACAGTAAATGATACTTCTTCAACAATCATTTTTTCAATAAAACCTATCCCAATTACAGCAAAAGATAAAACTTGAATAAAAGCTGCTAAATTATTTAAATACATATCTACACAAGCTAAATTATGATTTTTAATAAAACTTTTTACTAAATCTCTATGATAGTATTTCCAACATTGTAAGTTTCCTTTAGACCAACGAAGTCTTTGTTTTAAAGATACTCTAAAATTAGTTGGATGTTCATCATATGTAATAGCTTTATCTTGAAAATCTATTTTTTCATTATGAATAGCGCAAACTGTAGTTAATTCAACATCCTCTGTAAGAGTTATTGGTGAGAAATCTAAACTTTCAATAAACTTTTTCTCTACCATAAATCCTGTACCATTTATTGATGCAGATGAATTAATTTTCTTTCTTGATAAGTTAAAAAAGAAATTTTGAATATAATAAAACAATGCATAACTACCACTTAACCAGTTATCTTGATAGTTTTTACTATCACGAAAACCTTGAGCTACCTTAAATCCTTTATTTAAAGATTCATTCATATATTTCAAAAAATCTGGATGAACTAAATTATCAGCGTCAAAAATGACATAAGCATCATTATCTTTATCCTTAAACTTATTAAAAATATAATGTAATACCTCACCCTTTGATTTAACAGGAACTTCACATTTAATTGTATTAGCTCCATGTTTTTTACTAACCTTATAAGTATTATCCGTAGAATTATTTACAATAACATTAATATCAAACTTATCTTTAGGATAATTTTGTTTCTTTAAACTATCAATTAAATTTCCAATAACTGCTTCTTCATTACGAGCAGCTATAATAATAGAAAATTTATTATTTTTCTTTTTAGAAATAGTCTCTTCTTTTCTTTTAAAGAAAGCAAAAAGACCTGTTATTCCATAATACATACCATATAGTGTAAAAAATACCGATATCACACCTAACAAAATATTAAACATATACTAATCAACCTCATTACATAAATTTTAACACTTTTCTTAGAAAAATACAAGTTTTTTATAAAAAACCCCTTTTCACAACAATTATAATACCATATTATTAATAAATATTCCAGTTTTTTTTGAATTTAAGAAAAAAGAGTGTTTTTTACACTCTTTCTACATCTAGATTTACCATAATACCATTAAGGTCGTATGCTTCTCCTCTTTTATCTCTTATGATATTAATAGATAAAGTTTCATCCATAATATAATCAAAATATTCATTAATGATATTAGAGATATCTTCTTCACTATCATAATATAAAGTTATACGATCAGTGATATTAAAATCTTTCGTTTTTCTTAAATTTTGAACTTTACTAATTAATTCTCTTACAATTCCTTCATGAACTAAATCATCAGTTAATTTGGTATTTAATACAACAAAGTTATTATTTTCATAACTAGCATCAAATCCTTCTTTAGAACTAATTCTAATCTCTACCATATCAGGAGTTATTTCATGTATTCCATCTGATAATTCAATATTAATATTAGTATTATTTTGTAAACTATTAATTTCTTCTTCAGATAAAGATAATAGTTTTGTTTGGAATTCTTTAATTAAACTACCAAATAATTTTCCACATACTTTAAAGTTTGGTTTAACATCAAATGTCATATATTTAGATAAATCATTAGTAAATGTTACTTCATGAACATTAAGTTCTTCTTTAATTAAAGTAGTTAAATCACCAATAATATCTTTTGTTTTACCATCCAAAATTACTTCAGACAATGGTTGTCTTACTTTAATTTTAACATCTTCTCTTGCACTTCTTCCAAGTGAAATTAGATCCCTTACTAAATCCATTTTGTTTTCAATATCTAAATTAAATAATTTTTTATTAGCTTTTGGATAATCTTCTAAATGAACTGATTCTTTATTAGTTAATCCTCTAAACATTTCTTCACTAATAAATGGACATATTGGTGCCATTAATTTAGATAGTCCAACTAATACTTCATAAGTTGTAAGATACACTGACTTTTTAGAATTATCTAAATTACTTCCCCAGAATCTATCTCTATTTCTTCTTATATACCAGTTTGATAAATCATTAGACACAAAGTTTGCTAAATGATGTACCATTTTATTTAAATCGTATTCCGAAAAATCATTATTAATTGTCTCAACTAATCTATTATATTTAGATAATAACCATTTATCTATTTCCTCTCTATCTTTATATGGAACATTAAATTTATCCATATCTTCCATTTCAATTTTATCGATGTTAGCGTACATTACAAAGAATGAATATGTGTTTCTTAAAGGATTAAAGAATTTAGAATATACTTCTTTTAATCCAGTAAAATCAAATTTTAAAGGTGTCCAAACAGGACTTACATAAGGAAGATAGAATCTTACAGTATCAGCACCATATTCTTTAATTGTTGCAAAAGGTTCAACAATATTACCACGAGACTTACTCATTTTCTTTCCTTCAGCATCAAGTAATAAATCATTAACTAATACAGATTTAAATGGTGATTTACCAGTTAAGAATACAGATATTACTAAAAGTGTATAGAACCATCCTCTTGTTTGATCAATTCCTTCTGCTATAAAATCAGCTGGAAATTGTTCTTCAAATAACTCTTTATTTTCAAAAGGATAATGGTACTGTGCAAAAGGCATAGAACCAGAATCAAACCAACAATCTAAAACATCGGGAATTCTTGTCATAGTCTTACCACATTCTGGACAAGTTAAATGAATATTATCAATATAAGGTTTATGAAGATCAAAATCATCTCCAATTTTTTCGATTGCTCTTTCCTTTAATTCATCAATACTTCCAATCATTTCAGCATGACCACATTCACATGTCCAATAAGGAATAGGACTTCCCCAATATCTACTTCTTGATACATTCCAGTCTTTGGCATTACTAAGCCAATTAGCAAAACGTTTTTCACCAACATAGTCTGGGTACCATTTAATCTTTTTATTAGCTTTTACTAAATCATCACGGAAAGCAGATACTTTAATATAATAACTTGGCATAGAATAGTAAATAAGTGGTGTATGACATCTCCAACAATGAGGATAATCATGTTTAATTCTTTGTTTTTTAAACAATTTATCATGTTCTTTTAAATATTTAATTACTTCTAAGTTAGCATCAAATACGAACATTCCTTTCCAAGGACCCTCTATATAACATCCATCTTTACCAACTGGATTAATTCCATTTACACCATATTTCATACAAACTGCTTGATCATCAGCACCAAATGCTGGAGCAATATGAACAATACCTGTTCCATCTTCCATCGTTACATAATTATCACACATTACAAAGAAAGCTTTACCATCAGCTTTAACTTCTGGAATTAATTGTTCATATTCAGTATATTCAAGTTCCTTACCACGAAAATCATCAAGATATTCTACATCATCACCTAAAACTTTACTAACTAATTCTTTTCCCATAATAAAGGTAAGACCCTTTGATTTAACTTTAGTATAAATAGCATCAGGATTAACACAAAGTCCTACATTAGCGATTAAAGTCCATGGAGTTGTTGTCCAAGCAAGGATATATTCATCTTTCCCCTTAACTTTAAATGGTACAATAACAGTATCTGTATCGTCTAATTGATAATCTTGAGCCACTTCATGTGTAGCAAGTCCTGTTCCACAATGAGGACAATAAGGAATTACTCTTTCTCCTTCATAGAAATATCCTTTTTCAAAGAATTTCTTTAAGATCCACCATTCTGTTTCAATATATTCATTTTTAAATGTTAAATAAGGATGATCCGTATCAATAAATTGTCCCATTTTACTTGTTAAATCAGTAAAAGCAGCTTCATTTTCCCTAACACTCTTTCTACATGCTTCATTAAATTTATCAATTCCCATTTTTTCAATATCTTTTTTAGAATTAATATTAAGAAGTTTTTCTACATGATTTTCTACAGGTAATCCATGAGTATCCCATCCTACTTTACGAATTACTTTTTCCCCTTTCATTACATGATATTTACAAATAGCATCTTTTAAGTTTTTTGCTACCATATGATGAAGTCCCGGAAAACCATTAGCAAAAGCTGGTCCATCATAGAAAACAAAGTTCTTATTATTTTTTCTTAAATCATTTTGTTTTTTGGTAATAGTATTAATTCCATCCCAACTTTTTAGAATATTTTCTTCAACAACACTAACTTTTTCTTTACTTAATTCTTTAAATTTCATAAATCCTTGTATAATCAATCTTAAGAGGTTTTGACATGGAATCGATTGATTATACTACTCCTTTCATATCATTATTTCTTGACTATAATCTAAAGTTGATTATAATATTCCATGCACTGTGGATTTGTATTTCATAAATTACAGCTTTGACTGTTTTGGGAGGCTCAAACCACAGTTCTTTTATTTTAATTATTGATCAGTTAGTTAACACTTTGATGTTTTATAAGTATCGCAAGGCTACAAGATAAGAGAATATGTGGAAAACATGCAGTGCAAAAAACTAATCAGAAAGTGAGGTGTTTATATGATATATGTTGGAATAGATATATCAAAATACAAACACGACTGTTTCATCTGCAGTAATACAGGTGAAGTTATTGTAGAAAATTTATCTTTTGAAAACAATCAAAAAGGATTTCAACAGTTTAGTGACCTATTGAAACCCTACGATAATTCTAATGTCCATATTGGCCTCGAAGCTACCGGACATTATGGTTTGAATTTGAAATTATTCTTAGAAAAGAATAACTATAGTTTTATGGAGTTTAATCCTTTATTGATTAAAGAATTTGCAAAATCTTTATCACTAAGAAGAACTAAAACTGATAAAGTCGACGCAACAATTATTTGTCAAAAACTTATGTCAGTTCCATATAAACCAAATTCGAAACTATTTTATCACAAATATGGGGTAAAGTCACTATCTAGATTAAGAGAAATTTTAGTTAAACAAAGATCCAAGTATTTAGTTCAAATGACTAATGTATTAGATATTTTATTTCCAGAGTTCAAATCTTTCTTCGGAAATCACTTTAATAGTACTTCTATATTTATACTCAATAAATATAAAACTACTAATAAAATAGCCAATATGAAAGACTTTAATGCTATCAATAGTAATTCTAAAGGTAGATTTTCTTATGCTAAATTCATTAAACTGAAAGATTTAGCAAAAAATACTATTGGTGAATCTAATGAAAATTTTGAATTTGAACTACAAATCATTCTTAATCTTTACAATGAAGTCAGTTCTAAAATTGATTCAATTGATAAACAACTTTCTACAATTATCAAAGATCTTAATTCACCAACCCTTTCTATTCCTGGTATTGGTGTGATTTCTTGTGCTTCTATCATTTCAGAGTTTGGTGACATTTCTAAATTCAATAATCCTGGACAAATGCTTTCTTTTGCGGGTTTAGAACCAGGAATTAGTGAATCTGGTACTATGTCATTCAAAGGTAAAATGGTTAAGCGTGGGTCTGGATATTTAAGACATTCACTCATGAATGTTGCTATGGTTGTTATTTCAAATAACCATACATTTTATGAATACTATCATAAAAAACGACTAGAAGGTAAATGTCATCGTGTTGCGTTATCTCATGTTTGTAAAAAACTTATTAGAATTATTTACACACTCGAAACTAAGCATATCCAGTTTGATCCGTCTTTAATGAAATAATTTATTTTATGCCGAGAAAATCTATTTGTAATAGGTAGCTAGATTTCATCATACTTAGTTAGTAATCAACTAATTTTTTGATTACAACTAAGTAATGAAAGATGGCTGGGTTCCTATTACAAATAGAGGAATTGGAATAAATTAAATTATTGAATGAACTCCAAAATTTTAAAAAATTACCTTTTTGGAGTCTTTTAGGCGTGGGTTTCTTTCCAATTTTTTTATTATTTTAATTTTTTTCAAAAATCACTTGACTTCTTATAGTTAGCCTCCCTAAAATATAAAAAACTATAAACATAAGGGTGTTTTAACACTGTACCACCTTAATTTATAGTTTTACTATTCTCATTAATTATAACGCATTACCGTATTTATCTTATCCATAAATAACATTGAAAGTGATCTAAATTATATTAACCTATCTATTTCCACCTTCCTAGACTCTCTTTAAAGTATCATATAATTCCGTCTTTCGCTTTTGTTTATAAAATAGATATTAACACAAATAGATTTTTATTTCAATAATTATTTTAAAATATTTATCATTTTTTCCACAAAAATGTTAATAATTTGTTTTTTATTATCTTCTCTTGTATCATTAATTACTTTTATTATTTCATCATAATATTTATCATTATCACTATCATATATAGAAAGATAACATAAGTCATTTTCACCACTTAGGTTATTAGGATCAACCTTTTTTAATTTACCTGTTACTCCAACACCATAACTAGAGTTTGTAAATTCACTTATAGTTTTTGCCATACATCTCGCTGTTTCCATACTATAAACAGTATATTTATCAATAATCTCTTTACTAACTCCCATCTTTATTTTAAATTCATTAGAATATGTCACCGCAGCAAATGAAAATACTTGACTTGCATCAGGTATATTAGTTATATAATTAGCGATAGCCCCTCCTGTACATGATTCCATAGTACTTATCATTTTCTTTTTCTCAATTAATAATTCAACAATATTTTTCATATTTACCTCAATATAATTATATAATAAAAAAAGAATCTTTAAAAGACTCTAATTTTCATTTGTTTCACTAACCGAGGTACTTGTAGGAGTTGTTGTTTCCTTTTTTTCTTCTTTTTTGTCCATATTATTTTCAACAACTTCTTTAGTACTTTCTTTAGTTTCAACACTTGGTTTAGAAACTGGTTGTTCAGTTGGTGTTACAGTAGGTGTTGGAGTACTTACAACACTTTCTTCTTTAACATCACTTACAACTGTTTCTTTATTCTCCTCCGTTATTACTGGTACTGGAGTACTTGTAACATCAGGTACAGGAGTACTTGTAACAACAGGAAGAGGAGTATTTATAATTTCTTCTTTCTTCTCGCTGTTTACCTTTTCTTCAGCTATTTTATTAGCCGTAGAATTAATTACACGTCTTGCAGTAATGTATCTCATCATATTAACAGAACTATATTTTACTCCATCTCGATGATTAGATTCATGAATTACTGAGCCGTTTCCAACATAGATAGCAACATGAGTAGCTTTACTTCCTCCACTACTGTAGAATACTAAATCTCCTTTTTGTAAATCACCTTTGCTAACATATGTTCCACTTTTAATTTGTCCACTAACTACTCTTGATAGATTTACACCAAATTCTTTATAAATTAATTTAGTAAAACCAGAACAGTCAGTACCGCTAGTTAAACTATACCCTCCACTAACATAACGAAGTCCTAGATATCTTTTTGCATATTCAACAACTGCATTACCTGTTACTGCATTATATTTAGCAGGAGCATAAGTTACAGATGATTTAACCGCCTTTTGTGTAACTTTAGAAACTGTTTTCTTTGCAGTAGTTGTTTTTTTAGTAGTTTTAGTTTCCTTTTTTACACTTTCCTCTTTACTCTCCTTTTGGGAGAGCGGGATTACATCATCCACCAAAGCAATAGATTCTCCATCACTTTGTTCACTTTCTATAGAAGCGTTATAATAATTCGTTCCAAGAAAGCCTGTACATACGAAGGATACCATAATATTACTTATACAAAATAATGGCATCTTTCTCTTTAATAAATTCATTTTTTAACACCTCAATTGTACTTCTTTTTTTATGGACATTTTCTATAATATCAATTTTTCTCCAAAAAGTCAAACAAAATTTACAACACGCTGTCAATAAATAAATTCATTTATAAATAAATGAAATAAAATAAAAGACATTAAAGTAAAATTAAAAGGAATGTGTCCTATAAAATACCAGTTACATTCCTCTTTTTAAAAAATATTTATGAAACATTCAACTTTTAATATTAATATCACTTTTTTTACAATTTTTATTAACCTCTTAACATATCGTTTGCTTGTTGAACAGCTGTTATAATAATATTTTGTTCTGTCTCAAGTGCTGAATCAATTTCTGTATACATTTCTGTTACTGTATCACTAATTGTCTCCACCATTTTATTAATGCGACTTTTGTAAGATGCTTGAATCGACCCATCTGGATCATATAATGCAAAATCAGTTGATACATTACTTAACGCAGAAATAAAGGTTTTCATTTTTTCTTGAAATATTTCATATATCACTTTTACTTTTTCAATATTCATACCTACTTTACCATCATTAGATTCTTTATATGGATTCGATACTATCTCTCTAAGTGGGTTAAAATCAAAATACTCACTAGGTGTATAATCACTTTCATCAACATATTCCCCAACATTCGGATTCACTGAAAATGGGATTTCAATTACTGATATATCATTTGCACTTGCCATATCATTGAACGCGTCAACAGCATCAATAGCAATCTTTGAACGTAATATATTGAAATTCTCTCTTATTGCCCACATTTTTGGTCCATATTTATTATAAAAATCAATGGCTTTTGGTGAACTCCAATTAACACCTAAATAATAAATAAAAAAATTGGTTGCTGCATTATAATCTCCAAATAGCTTAAGTGTTTCACGTGCAAAATTATCTATTTGTGTTTCTGCTAATTCACTATTTAATCCTGTAAAATTATCCATAACGTACCTCCTTCTATTTTCAATATAACATTCCACAAATATTTTGTCAATATTATTGATATATAGTTATGTCAATTTTCATAATATTATATTCATTATTAAAAATAAGAACAATTATCTTTGTACAATAAAACCTAACAAATGTTAGGCTATATTATCATATTATTTCCCTTTAATATATTAATTAATTTCTTTTGATCTTCTTCTTTCAAATACATATTATAAGTTATTGCATCATATAAATTATATCCCATACTTAATAATCTTTTTACTTTTATAATAGAAACCCTTATTCCATCAAAACTATAAACTCTATTTGTTTCTCGATAATCATCTAAATTAATTTCAATTTGATCCATATCTAGTGCAATTTTATTGGCTAAAATACTACTCATTTCATTAATATCTATATTAAAATTACTATCATCCATTAATAAACTAAATAATTCTTCTTTGGAATTAACACCAATTCCTAAAATATTAAGCATTTCAAGTTTTTGTAAATTTCTTTTATTTAATAGTGATAAATCTTTTTCTAAATATTTTTCACAACCTAATTCTAAATATTTATCAATAACCATATCCAAATCATTTCGTAGTAAATAACTTAAATCATTACATGTATCAATACTTTTAATTAAATTATAAATGGATAAAATATTTAAATTTTTATTAAATAATCTTGAATCTTCCAATAAAACATTAATATTACTAATAAATAAAGATATGGATAAACTACCCTTTTTAATAATATCTAAATTATTTTTTAAATTATCTAATTTTACTGTTTCTGTAAACATATCTAAGTTATCATTTAAAATATTAGCATTTAATATAGCACGATCCAAATAATCCTTTATTATATTTACATTTGTAATATTAGCATTTTCTAGAATAAATACTTTAGTTTCATTAGAAACATTTAACAAACTAATTACTTTTAATATTTTTTCAATATCCTCTTTAGAATATCTCATTATTATTTCTAGATTATAACTATTTTTAATAATACCATAATCATTTAATAATGCAATAATATCAAGTCTAGTATCCTTAGTTAAAATACTATATTCTCCTTCAAGTTTATTTAAATATTTTATATTATGATTTTTAATAACTTGTAAAAACATGTTTTTTAGTCTTAAATCCTTAATATTATTGATAATATCTAAATAATTAACAATTAAATCTTTCTTTTCAAGCGCTTCTTCTAACTTTTCTCTAGCATTTGATAAATTATCTATTTCTTTTTTATTTTTTTTACTCTCTCTTAAATATTCGTTAACATAATCATCTATTTCATCAAGCATATTAACCATTTTATCTAAATTATCACCATTAATTATACTTTTATCTTTTTCAAAACTTTTAATATCAAGAAAATCATGTTGTTTTTCCTTATCTTTAATTAACATCATCATTTTTTGATATGTTTGATAAAAGGTAATAATGTTAATAATAACTTGATCATTATCATTAAATGCATCTATTAATGAAGAAATATCAATATTATTTTGTTTAACAATGTTTTTAATATTCATCATTTTTAAAGGTATCATAGCATTAACTGTTTTTAATTCATTCAAATGTGAAATATTACCATCATCACTTAAATATTTTTTTAAAATATCTAATTTATTACTTTTTTTAATAGCTAGTAACATTGGAATTATTTCATCTATTTCTATAGAATTAATATTTTCAAATAAACATACTAGATTACTAATAAAATTATTAACATCTTCCATATTTAATTCTTTATGATGTAAATAATAATAAGCTGATATAAAACCAATAGCATTAAATCCTTTAAAATCATTAATATTATCTATTTTATTATTAAAGTTAACGATATATAAATAACGTTTTTTTTCTTTTTTATTACTTAATTCTTCTATTTTTAATTCAATTTCTCTATCTAATTCTTCAAAAGTCATAACACTTCTCCTAACTTATAAGATTTAGTAGATAAGATATCAAATAAAATATTAACATTTTCATTATTTTTTCTTATAAATTCTTCATCTTGTAAACTCATCTTTAGTTTTTCTTCTACTAAATAATATTCTCTTGCTTTATTATCCAAAGATTCTAAATAATATTTATCTGAATCTGTTTTCTTAACAAAAGCCGATATTAAAGCATATGAATTATATCCTATCCTTGTAAATAATATTCTTACTTGATAACCTTTAACTTCACTAATTCCCATTAAATTACCATTATTAGTAAGCGCTTTAACATTTTTGAAAGTTCCATCAATTATTGAATTAACTAATTCTAAAAACCTATCATAAAATTCCATAGGAATATGTTCTAATTCATCTAAAATTCTTATTTTATTATTAGTTGTTGGTACTAAAATAATATTATTTTTTTGTGATTCATCAATTACTTCTTCTTTTTCTGTTAATTCTTTTCTTATGATATTCATCTTTCGATTTTCATAACCAATTGCTTCATCACATATTTCTCTTTCTTCAATTGATGTTGATAATTCTCTTAAACTTTCAGCTTCTCTTATTTCCTTAAAAGATTCAAAAGCCAGTTTTAAAAGAATTTCACGATATTTTAAATGTTTTCTACTAGGTAAAATCATTAATAAATCTTGTTCTTGGAAGTTAATTGGTAAACTACGATAATTATAAATATAATATTTTAATTCATCCTGAAAAGTATTAGGATTTTCTTTAATTTCTTCAATAACCTCTTTTTTAGGTAAAAAAGGAATATTTTTTGTTACATTTCTTTCTAACTGTAACCTTTTTATCTCTTTTTTTAAATTATCAATTCTTTTTTCTATCTCAATTAATTCATCTAGTAATCTTCTATTTTCTATTTGATAATCCATAACTTCCTCACATATCTTACTAAGAATTATTATATCATTATCTACGTAAAATATCTACTGATTTTTATAAAAAATTATTTTTAACAAATAAAAAAAGGTAACATAAACATGTTATCCTTTAAATATTACTTTAAATGTTGTCATATTGTTTTTACTTGATGCTTTAATTGTTCCTCCATGATTATTTACAATATTTTTAGCAATAGCAAGACCTAGACCATATCTATTTTCGTTTCGATTTCTTGCTTTATCAACACGATAAAATCTTTCAAAGATTTTTTCTTCATCTTCTTTTTTTATTTCATCACCTTTATTAATTACTTCTAAAATAATATTATTATTTTCTTTTCTTAAATTAATTTTAATTTTTTCTTTATTATAAGAATGTTTTATAGCATTATCAAGTAAAATACCTATTAATTCTCTTATATCATTTTCATTCATATTAAAGTTAATATTATCCTCGATATTATATTTTAAAGTAACATCTTTTTCAAAGGCTACTGCTTCAAATGATATACTAGATAACTCTACTAATTTTGATAAATTGCCATTTATTTTTTCATTATCTTCTCTTTCAGTTTTAGCAAGTGTAAGAAGTTTCTTAATTAAATCATTCATTTTGTTTGACTCATTTTCAATGTTATTTAACCACTTTGTTTCTTTAGGATTATCTTTTAAACAAGAAATATTAGCCATAATTACAGCAAGTGGTGTTTTAAGTTCATGAGATGCATCATAAATAAAATCTTTTTGTTTATCAAATGATTCCATAACTGGTTTTGTTATCCAATTAGTTATTAATTTAGAAATATAAATAAAGATAATTGTTAATAAAACAAAGATAATTAATGAATTTCTAAGACCTCTTAGTAACATACTTTGAATATTAGCATTATTGGCGATAACCAAAATTTTACCATTTTCTAACTTATATGAATACTTATCAAAATATAAAAAACCAATCTTTTCTTTTTTATTTTCTTTTAAAATACTATTTGCAAGTTCTTTAACAATAGTTTCTTCTATATCATTATTAGAATGATTTATGACACTGATAATATTATTATTACTATCTAATTTAACTGTATAAATAGTGTTATCCATAAATCTAATATTTTTATTATTATCAAACATTGGATTATTTCTTCTATTCTCATTAATAGCCATATCTAAGTTTCTTTTAACAATGTTTTTTTGTTCTATATAATTTTGAATATTAAAGATAACAATAAAAGATATTAGTGATAACATAAGAATAGAAAATACTGTATAGAAAACTTTATTTTTTAATTTTTTCATTTATCCTCCAATTTATATCCCATATTTCTAACTGATTTTATACTAACACAAGAATCAATTGCTTTTAATTTTTTTCTAATAAAAGAAAGATAAGCTTCTAAGTTATTTGATTCTATTTCATTTTCCATTCCCCATATTTTATCATATATTTGGTCTTTTGATAGTATCCTATTAGGATTATTCATAAAATATTCAAGTAATTGAAATTCCTTAAATACAAGATTAGTACTTTCATTATTAGTAATACATGTAATAGTTAATTTTGATATATCAAGTGATAAATCTGAATAAGTAATAATATCTTTATTTTTAATATCATTATGCTTTTTTAATTGAACATTTATTCTAGCAACTAACTCATCCATATGAAATGGTTTAGGAAGATAATCATCAGCTCCACTATTAAACCCTTCTAATTTATCATTTATCTCCCCTCTTGCTGTTAACATAATAATTTTAGTATTAATCCCTTCTTCTCTTAATGTTTTTAATATCGTAAATCCATCCATATGTGGTAACATAACATCAAGTAAGATTAAATCATATATTCCTGTTTCTGCTGAATATAGTCCATCTTCACCATCAGTTTCAATATCTACTAAGTATTTTTCTTTTTTAAGTCTTTCATTAATAGCATCCGCTAAATTAAATTCATCCTCAATAATTAATATTCTCATACACACCTCTTTTTAATTAAACAATAATTTTATTAAATGAATATTAAAGATAGATTTATTTTATCAAAAAGATAAATAAAAATAAAGATAGATTATTTTGTAATTTTATTTTATAATAGTATTTGGTGATGTTTATGAAAATAATTAAAATTGGATCAACTTGGTGTTCTGCATGTATTATTATGAAACCAATATGGGAAGAAATTGAAAAAGAAATTACATTAAATACCGAGTACTATGACTTTGATATTTATGAAGATGAATTAAAAGAAAAATATCAAATTGGTGATAAATTACCAATAATTATCTTTTTAGATGATAATGGTAAGGAATTAACAAGAATAATTGGTGAAGTAAAAAAAGATGATTTATTAAAGAAAATTAAGGAGTCTAACTATTAAAAGTCAATAGTAAATTTAGAATTTTAATAGTTTCTCAAATAATTGGAAAAAATCCCATGCCAAAGGAC
>CACZTI010000038.1 GCA_902783985.1 uncultured Erysipelotrichaceae bacterium
ACTATTTTACGATAAAGATGAAGAAGAACAAAGAATAAGAAATGGCATTATGAAGGAAATAAGAAGAAAAGCTCATGCAGATGGTATAGCTGAAGGAAAACTTCAAACTAAAAAAGAAATGATTATGAATATGTATAATAAAGGGTATGTTTTAAACGATATAGCAGATATTTCAAATATAACTATTGATGAAGTCAAAGAAATATTGGGTTTAGATAAATAATACTTTTTAAACTTATCAAATTGTAAATATTTAGTATAAAAGATAAAGTTTTTTGTGACTTTATCTTTTTACATAATGAATTATGTTATATCATTGATAATAAAAATACAAGTAAAATGACATTAATTTTACACTTAATTTTAGGTAAAAAAATTAATAAAAAAATGAGTAAAAATTCCTCTGTAAAAAAGATGTAAATTGGTTGTTTTTTAGAATAAAGGACACTATAATAAAAAGTAAAAAAAGGAGGAATAATATGAAAACAAATTTGCCACTTTTAATTATGAATGATTTCATGTTATTCCCATGTTGTGAGATAAAAAAAGAGGTAAATGATTCTAAAATAAAGAAAATATTAGATATATCAGAAAAGTATTATAATAATTATGTTTTTTTATCATTTATTAATAATAATATTGGTGTTGTTGCAAAAATAACTTTAAGACTTGATATGCCAAATGGGTATACTAAAGTAAATTTTAAGGGAATTATAAGATGCCATATTGTCAGTATTAATCAAGATAAGGATATCGATAATGCTTATATAGAAAATATTCAAATACCGCAAATTAATCCTACGGAACATATTGCTAAATCTAAAAAAATAAAAGAATTATTTTTAGAATATTTGGACAATAAAAAAAGTTTAGGAAATAGTATAATAGAAAAGATTAATAATATTAATGATTTAGGTAATTTAACCGATATTATTGGGGATTTTATGCCTTTAAATAAAGAAAAAAAAGAAGGTTTAATTAATGAAGTTGATCCAATAAAAAGGTATGAATTATTAAAGGATGATATTGCTTTTGAATTATCTTTATTAAATTATGAAAATAGTTTAGATACTGAGATAGAAAAGAATTTAGAAGAAGGTCAAAAAAAATATATTTTAAAAGAAAAATTAAAATTAATTGAAGAAGAATTAGGGATTAAGGAAAATAGTGATACTTTAAAATTACAAGAGAAAATAGATAAGTTAGAGTGTCCTACAAGAATAAAAAATAAATTATATGATGAATTAGAAAGATATAAAGTATGTAATAGTAATTCTCCAGAAATTGGAATTATTAAAAATTATATTGAAACATTGTTATCTATTCCATGGAATATATCATCAAGAGAAAATTATGATATTGATGCAATTAAAAAAAGTCTTGATGAAAGTCATTATGGATTAGAAGATGTTAAAGAACGTATTATTGAGTTTATGGCTACAAAAAAGCATACTAAGAGTAAGCATAATCCTATTATTTGCTTAGTTGGACCACCTGGTATTGGTAAAACATCAATATCTAAAGCAATTAGTGCTGCACTTAAAAGAAAATGTGTGAAGATATCAGTTGGTGGTATCAATGATGAAGCAGAAATTACAGGACATAGAAGAGCTTATGTAGGGGCTTTACCTGGTAAAATTATTTCGGGAATTATTAAAGCAGGAGTCAATAACCCTGTATTTATTATTGACGAAATTGATAAAATGACTAAAGATATTAAAGGAGATCCAGCTAGTGCTCTTTTAGAGGTTTTGGATTATGAACAAAATTCAGGTTTTACGGATCACTTTGTTGAAGAAGAATTTGATTTATCAAAAGTTATGTTTATTTTAACCGCTAATTATCTTGAAAATATTCCTACGGAATTAAAAGATCGTCTTGAAATTATTGAATTATCTAGTTATACCAGTATGGAAAAAGTGATGATTGTTAAAAACTCTTTATTAAAGAGATTAAGAATGGAATATCATTTGACCAAACAAGAATTAAATTTATCTGATAAAACAATCCTTTATATTATTGAACATTATACAAGAGAAAGTGGTATTCGTGATTTAGAAAGATTATTAAGAAAGATTTGTCGTAAGTTTATATGTTATAAAATTGCTAATAATGAGAATATGGATATTAATAAACATATTAAAGATATTCTTGGTAGTGAAAAATATAATTATCAAGAAAATTATGATAATGAAATTGGTATGATGAATGTCCTATCATATCATCCATTAGGTGGAGAATTAATTAAAATTGAAACAGGATTATGTGAAGGTTCTGGTAATATTAAAACAACAGGTTTGTTAGGCGATGTTATGAAAGAATCAATAAATGTTGCTATGGCATATTTAAAGACACATGTAAAAGAATTTAAATTAGATAATAATATTTTTAAAAATAATGATTTTTTTATTCATTTTACTAATAATGGAATAAAAAAAGAAGGACCAAGTGCTGGTGTTAGTATTACGACAGCTATTTTATCACTTTTGAAAAACAAAAAGATATCAAATGATATTGCGATGACAGGAGAAATAACCTTAACTGGTAAAATATTAAAAGTAGGGGGATTAAAAGAAAAAATTATCTTAGCAGTAGAAAGAGGAATAAAAAAAGTATTTCTTCCATTGGAAAATGAAAATGATATTTTAGAGTACCATAATATTTATGAAAATAAATTAAACATTGTTTTTGTTGACAATTATTTAGATATTTACAAAGATTTATTTAAAAATCTAAAAAAATAATATCAATTTTTTGATAAATATGATATCATTATGGTATAGGTGATATTGATGAAGAAGAAAAATTTGTTTTTAATAGTGATATTTGGATTAATGATTTTTAGTACTATAAATGTTTATGCTGCAAGTTGTAGTGAAACATTTAGTCCTAAATTTATGGATATGTTAAAAAATAATGTTTTTAGACCAATAAAGATTGTGGCTCCTATTTTATTATTGTTATTTACATCTTTTGATTTTGCTAAAGCAGTTTTTTCAGATAATAAAGATGGTATTAATAAAGCAATGACTAATTTTTTAAAAAGGGCAATAGCAACACTGGTAGTTTTCTTTGCTCCAGATATTATTGAACTTATTTTATCATTTATTAATACAAGAAATATGGATGCATGTTTAAGAAGTTTATAAGAAACTATAGAATTTAATTTCTATAGTTTTTTTATACATATAAAATAAAAATGCTTAATTTATAAGAAATCAAGCATTTTATTATTATAAATGGTGTCCCGGAAGCGATTCGAACGCTTGACCGACGCCTTAGAAGGGCGTTGCTCTATCCAGCTGAGCTACCAGGACAACTAACA
>CACZTI010000039.1 GCA_902783985.1 uncultured Erysipelotrichaceae bacterium
AACAGATTTAAAAAATTCTACAGCTCTTATTAAATTTTCAACTTCAGCATTAACATCTTTAAAATGAATCTTTTTTGTTTCTTTTTCTTTAAACTCATCAATAGTTAAACGCATAGACCAATATAATTGTTGCAAATACAAATTCACTTTCATTTTTAGTCCTCCAAACAGGTATTTATTATATATTAAAACTATTATTTATACAAGTATACAGGCAATTTAAAGGAAATGATTTCTCAATTTCTAATATCTTAATCTTCTGATTTACCTCAAAATATATTCTTTTAAATCTTGCGTAACATTTTTGTGTATTTTTCTGATTCATCTATTCCATTTGCTTCTAGTATCATATTTTTTAATACATCAAAAGGTTTATTATATTCATCTTTAACTGTATCATATACTGCATATAAAACTTCATCTAATGACATATTAGGATTATGTCTTTTTATCTCATCAAAAGTTAGTTTTAATTTATTATTTAACCCGTTTACTTCTATAAATCTTTTTCTAAATGCTTCTTTGTTTTCTGCAAAAACAGATATTTCTTCTAAAAACTTCTTATAATCTAAATCTTCAAAATACATTTTTTCAGTTGCATATCCTTTTTTACCAAATTTATTTATAATATGTTGTCTTGATTCTTCAATAATTTCATCAAGAGTATCATTAGGATTATGTTCAACTCTATAAGCATATGTTCTTTTAAGTGGAACATCTATTCATGTATTTCTATCAGCCGAAGAAACTATCTTCCCATAAATACTTCTAGGTTCTCCCTCTAAACTTGCTCTATGATCATATACTGCTTCTGACATAATTTTTATCTCATCTTCTGAAAAAAACCTTCTTAAATTCTTATCGGCAAGTAGCATTTCAGCAGAAACTTTCTCATGATTTTTTGCATCTATATAATGACCAATATCATGATAAGCTGCAATTGTATATACCATATTATAATTGATATCATCAACCCCATTGGCAAATCTTAAACTTCTATTTATAACATATTTAATATGATCTAAATTGTGTCCCAAATCATTTTTTCTATAACTAGGAAAAATATTTTTCTCAATATATTGTTGTAATTCTTCATTCAATTTCATCTTTATACCACCCATAATAATTATAGCACAGATTCATACGATTTTTTATGTGAATTAAATCATTGTAAGATTACTATATTCATAACAAAAAAGATTAGAAATTTCTTCCTAATCTCTATAATAATATCTTAATCTTACGAGCAAACAAAAACAGGATTGCTCCTGCTATAATGTTTTACTTAATACGTTATGTTTATCTTTACTATTGTTTTTTCTCTTACATATTCTTCATAGTTATACATTTTTATTATAATTCGTTGTTTAAAATGCTTTTAGTGTTTTTATAAAACTCAAGTAATATTTTTTCATCTAAATCATTATTACATAAAACTACCTGATTATTGTCTAAATAGCAAAATTTAATATTAGAATTATTATCAATATCCATTAAATATAAATAAGTTTTTCCTTCATAATTTACTTTATTTGCTACTACATATCTATTATTATCACTAAGTGTTAAAATATCTTTTATATCTATCATTATTATTTCCTCTTAATAAACCTTTTGGGCTTTTCTACAAGTTCTAAGTCAAATGATTCAAGATAATTTTTATAATCCTTTTTCATTTTGTTTTTAGAATTAATACTATTTTTCAATGATATTACATCAAAAGTAGACGTTATTGCCCATATTGCAGCTAATATTAATCTAGAAAATCGATATTTTTCATCTGTTATTCCAGTAACTGCATTAAATACAGTTATAAACAAAGCACTTGCTAAGATAACTGATTCAGAAGCAATTATTTTATTATAATCACAAATAATATTATTATATTTATCAATGTTTGTAATTATTAATCTAACATCATCGTCTGTGTATTTTTTTTTAAATTTTCCTTTCTTATCCGTCTCTTCACTTGAAAGAATTCTTTCTTTTTGTTCATTTAACATAGTTTTATCCATATATTAATTACCCCCTCTTCATATAAAAATCGCTAATATTATACCATAAATGTATAAAAATGTCAAATTCATGTAAATTACAAGATTAAAGGAACTCTTGCACGAGTTCCTTTTTTACATCAAATATTCTTACACCATTAATTGCAATTGTTACTTTTCTTCCTTTATCTATCATAATAATAGACTTTGCTTTGATTTCAAATACTTCTGTAAATCTTTTTAACTGTTTATCAGTCAATCTCATTCCAATTCCCCCTTTGGATGAGTAAATTATATCACTTTTGTTTGTCGATTTTTGTCGAAATATATCGAAATAACAAAAAAAGAAGATATTTATTATATCTTCCATATACTTTTTTCATTTTCTATTTTTTAATTTGCATATAGGACAATTGGAACCTTTTACCATGCTAATAGCTGTTGCTTCCCAACTATGACCTTTTTTGCATTTCCACCAAATCTTATTAGTTGATTGAGAAACAATATTCTCTGGTCTTAAAGGATAATTCTTTTCAAAATCCCATTCTTTTGCAATTTCTGGATATTCAAATAATAAACTTTTAATACTATCTGAATATTTAAGTGTTTTAGCATAATGATCATCAATTGGAATTAATCCATTTTTCTTGAATAATTCCTTTTTACATTCTAAGCATATAACACCATGATCCATAGCATGAACACTTGCTTGAAATGAATGTCCTTTATCACATTTCCACCATAGTATTTTCCCACTACTTCTAGTTATGTATTCTGGCTTAACATTAAGATTTTTTTCATAATCAAAATATTTCATTATCTTAGAATTATTTACCATGCTATTATTTATTTCTTTAAATAAATAATTGTTATATATTTCATTTCTGTCTTTTTCTATATCTATCTTTTGATTAATTCCATATAGTTTTTTTATGATATCTGAAATAACATCAGATAAAGCAGCAAAATCCTCATCATTCAAATAGTACTCTTTATCATTTAAAAACAACCAATCACCATTCTCTATATAAGAATTTCTCTTGTTTTGTTCTTTAATTCTTATTATTTTAACACCATAATTTATCCAATAACTTGTTTTAGAATAATCATTGTATTCTTTATCTTCACCTCTATGCCATCTATAACCATCATATTCAATTCCAACATTTAAATTAGGTAAAAATATATCTAACTCATTTCTACCATTAATTTTATACCTACTAATACATGTGTTATCAATTTTAGAAATATAATAATAAATTGCTTGTTCTGGAAAAGATGTTTGCTTTCCCGTATTGCAAATTGGGCAACCTCTACCATAAGCTATATGTGCAATAGTTGCTTCCCAACTATGTCCTTTATCACATTTCCACCATACCTTTTTACCACTTACATTAGTAAAATCAGTTGGATAATAACCTAATTTATTATTCTTTTCATAATTCCATTTTTTCAACAATTCTGGATTCGTAGTAGCTAAATCATTATAACCTTTTAATACAGCTTTATTAGAACAATAAGGGCAACCAGCATTTACCCTAACTCTATTATTAACATCCGAATAATATGAATGATTTTTGGGACATATCCACCAATATTTTTTTTGTGTTCCAGGCAATATTTCAGAAGGTTTTAACGGATAGTTTTTTTCGTAATCCCATTCTTTTGCAATATCTGGTCTTTTTGTTTTTAAATCATTAAATCCTTTAAGCACTTTTTGATTAGAACAATATGGACAACCAGTTCCATTGTCCCTCGTTCTTGAACCAATGGATGTGTAATATGAATGTCCTTTATTACATTTCCACCATACTTTTTTAGTAGAACTATAACCAATACTTGATGGATTAAAACTACCATTCTTTTCAGAATCAAGTTCTTTTAATAAATGTGGGCTATGTTTATCTAAAGATATTCTCATATTACACCTCCCTTTGTCTAACTATTATATCACGAAAAAGGAAGATTTTTCATCTTCCTTAATAATCACAATATCTTAATATTTCGAGCAAACAAAAACAGGATTGCTCCTGCCTCTATCTATTTTTAGTATCTTTAATTAATGACTTGTTTTTTTGCTCTCTTCTTTCTT
>CACZTI010000040.1 GCA_902783985.1 uncultured Erysipelotrichaceae bacterium
GGACAAATGGCAATTTTCGGTCAATTTTTGCGTGGACAAAATCCTCGCAAACCCTTATATTTCCTACTACTTACCACAGCATTGTTTATATTTTTTCCCTGAGCCACATGGACATAAATCATTACGACCTATTTTATTAACTCTCTTTGGAGAAGCTTTCTTTACTTTAGTTTCATCTTGGTTAGTTTGTACATTTTTAACTACTTCTTTTCTTTCAGTATTTTGTCTTACTTCAGCTTTTAATAAGAACAATGTAATATCTTAATCAATATTAACAAGCATATTTTCATACATATTAACACCATCTACAGAGTATGCACGAAGTGGGTCTTCTCCACCATAACCTCTCATCATTACAGCTTCTCTAAGATGAGCTAAAGCATTAATATTTTCAGTCCAATATTTATCAATAACATTTAAACTGATAGCTTTTTCAAATTCATTAACTATTTCTTTTGGTAACTTAGATAACTTTTCTTCATATTCATTTACTACTCTTTCATTAATTAAATTAATAACATCATCTTTTTCTTTATCTTTAACATCATCAAAAGATATATGACGAACTAATAAATTTTGATTAGCATAATTAACAATATCTGATAAATCATTTTCTGTTAAATATCCTTCTGGTGGAATATGATCTTCTACAATATCACTAATATGATTGTAAATATTATTTAATACTGTTTCATGAATAGATTCGCTATCAAGTATTTCATTTCTTCTTGCATAAATATCTTCTCTTTGTCTATTCATAACATCATCATATTCAAGTAATTGTTTTCTAATATCAAAGTTGTTACCTTCAACTTTTGCTTGAGCACTAGATACTGATCTTGTAAATGTCTTACTTCTAATTGCTTGATCTTCACTCATACCAACTGCTTCTAACATTGATTTAATTCTATCAGTACCAAATCTTCTCATTAATTCATCTTCCATAGAGATGTAGAATTGACTTGCACCTGGGTCACCTTGACGACCACTTCTTCCACGTAACTGATTATCAATTCTTCTTGATTCATGTCTTTCTGTACCAATAACAAACAATCCACCAAGTTCTTTTGTTTCAGGAGTTAATTTAATATCGGTTCCACGACCTGCCATATTAGTAGCAATAGTAACAGCACCTTTTTCTCCAGCATGAGAAATTATTTCAGCTTCTCTTTCGTGATTTTTAGCATTTAATACTTCATGTTTAATACCTTTTTTTGTTAGCATATCACTAATTAATTCACTATTTTCAATAGCAACAGTACCAACTAGTATTGGTTGACCTGTACTATGTATTTCTTCTATCTTATTAACAATTGCTTTATATTTTCCTTTTAAATTAGGATATAAAAGATCTGCATAATCAATTCTTGCTACTGGTTTATTAGTAGGTATTACAATAACATACATATTATAAATATTTCTAAATTCTTCTTCTTCTGTTTTTGCAGTACCTGTCATACCAGATAACTTTTCATACATTCTAAATAAATTCTGGAAAGTAATTGTCGCAACCGTTTTTGTCTCTTCATTAATTTTAACGCCTTCTTTAGCTTCAACGGCTTGATGAAGACCATCACTCCATTGTCTTCCTTTCATAATACGTCCTGTAAAAGGATCAACAATTAATACTTCACCATCTTGAACAACATAATCAACATCTCTTTTCATACCATAATTAGCTTTTAAAGATTGATTAATGTAATGAACTAATTCATTATTTTCAAGACTATATAAATTCTTAACTTTAAAATACTTTTCAGCTTCAGATACACCATCATCTGTTAAAGTAACATTTTTTGTTTTTTCATCATAATTATAATGAATATCATTTTTTAAACTCTTAACAAATCGATCAGCATCAATATAAAGATTAGCACTTTTAAGACTTCCCCCTGATATAATTAAAGGAGTTCTTGCTTCATCTATTAGAATAGAGTCAACCTCATCGATAATAGCATAATTAAGACCACGTTGTACTCTATTTTCTTTTTGAACAACCATATTATCTCTTAGATAATCAAATCCTAATTCATTATTTGTTGTATATAAAATATCACAGTCATATTGTTCTTTCTTTTCATGTGGTGATAATTCTCTTTTATTAATACCAACAGATACACCTAAAGCTTCATAAACAGGTCCCATCCAATTAGCATTACGAACTGTTAAGTATTCATTAACTGTAATTACATGAACACCTTTTCCTTCTAAACTATTTAAATAAGCTGGAAATATAGTAACTAATGTTTTACCTTCACCAGTTTTAAGTTCAGCAATGTTACCAAAGTGAATTGCAATAGCACCTAATATTTGAACATAGAAAGCCTTTTCTCCTAGTTTTCTATAAGCCACTTCTCTTGCTGTTGCATAAGCTTCTACTAATAAATCATCAAGACTTTCTCCGTTTTTTAGCCTTTCTTTATATTGAGTAGTATGACTTTTTAATTCATCATCACTAAGTTTAGCATAATCTTCTTCTAATGCCATAACAGCATCCGCTAACTTCTTAAATCTTTTCATTTCTTTATATTCATGATCAAATAATTTCTTTAATATATTCATATATGCACTCTCCTAATACATACTATTTTATCAAAAAAAAGAATTCATTACTAGTCCTTTTACAATAATTTCTTAATACTTCTTCACATATTTTAATGTTTTTCCTTTTTCACATGCAATACCTGTATCATATGAAATATTATCCATTATTAAAGAATTTTTTATTTCTTTATCTTTATATAAATAATTATTAACATCTTCCATTAATTCTCTTGATAAATCAAGTGATTTTTCCCATAAATCATCAAAAGAATCATTAAACTCTTCTCCAGTTTCTGGATGATACCACAATGCTTTATCTAAATTTAAATAAGGTAATACTTTATCAATATTATCACCATAATATACATCTCCTAAATTAATCATTTTAGGTACAATACTAGAAAGTAAACCAATATCTCTTCTTATAAAAGTATCAAAATATACTGTTAAAATAATCCCTAAACTATATTTAAGTGGTGCATTTAATATATCAAATTTCTTATATAATTCATCAATTATCTTAGCAGTTTCTTGATTATCAATAGTAAGTTTATGATAATATAATAAATCATTATTATCATACTTTTTCATAACATAATTATCTATTCCCATCTCTATTAATGCATGAGGTGATAATATACTATTATTTTTTAAATTCTCAGTCATATAGTAAATCAAAGGATGCATTACTGTATCTAAAACAAAGTGATCTAACTGTCCATAAAGAAATGCCATTAATTCTATATTATCCAACTGTTTATTTTCTTTAATTAATCTTATTAACTCTAAATAATAATCTCTAACATTATGATTATGAAAATATTCAAAAGTATTATAATCAGTCATAATTAAAGAATCTAATCCTATACAAAAACTTTTAAAATCTTCCCTATTAATTTCTATATATTTAAGTAAATCATTATATATTAATTCTCCATGAATGGAATGTGTTTTATAACTTGGCATAAGCATTTAAAAAAGATGAAATACTTCATCTTTATTTCCCTTCTATGATACCATAACCGCCATCTTTTCTTTTATATACCACATTAACAGTATCAGTATCACTATCTTTATACATATAGAAATCATGTCCTAATAAATCCATTTGTAATATTGCTTCTTCACTACTCATTGGTTTAACTTCTATTTTCTTTCTTTTTACAACTTCATTATCTTCTTCAATAGGAATTAAATCATCCAAATTAAATTCTTTCTTTACTTTATCTCTTTTTTGTAATTTAGCTTTATTTTTTCTAATTTGTCTTTCTAGTTTATTAATCACTAAATCAACAGCAGCGTAAAAATCTTCTTGCTCTTCTTCTGCTCTTAAAATTAAGGTTTTTAATGGTATAGTAACTTCAATTTTTTGTAAGTAATTATGTATTTTAACTAAAACAGTTGCTTTAGCTTTTTGATCAACTAAGTATTTATCAAGTTTACTTAATTTTTCTTTAACATATCCTTTCATTGAATCAGTTACTTCTAACTTATTTCCTCTAATTAATATTTCCATAATGTCATCTCCTTATCTATACTATAACACATATTATTCAAAAAAACTATGATTTAGACACTAAAAATATTTTACTTGACATAATAAAACTATCAACATCCATTACTTCTATGTTGATAGTTTTCTTTCTACTACACAATAATCTCATCATTTACTACTGATACATTAGTGGCTTGATATCCTTTAGAAGTATCAAGTAGATTAAATTCTACACATTGACCTTCCGCAAGACTTTTATAACCATCTTGATTTATTGCAGAATAATGAACAAATATATCATCCTTATCTGTGTATTCAATAAATCCGTATCCTTTTTCGTTATTAAACCATTTTACTTTACCTCTTACCACAATTATCTTCTCTCTTTCTTAAATATATTTTTTATGTCCGAGCTTTTGGTTTTATAACGCACCATTTAATATTATCAAAAACACACATGCTAATCAAGATTTTTAATAAAAAATTTCATAAAAAAAATTAACTCTTGTCACATAAAGTGTTAAGTTAATTTTATTTATTATTTTTATCATTTTTACTTCTAATAATATCTGTTTTCCAAACAAATATAACAACTAAAATAAACAAAATACCATATATTATTCTACCTATAAAAACATCTTTACTGTCTTTTAAAGTATATAATATTGATGCAGTTGCAAATAAAATATTAATACCATAGATAATTAAAACTGTATTACGATGGGAAAAATTCATTTTTAATAATTGATGATGTAAATGTTGTTTATCAGGATCACTTATCTTTTGATGTTTAAGTTTTCTTCTTATTATTGCAAACAATGTATCTAAAATAGGAACCGCAAGAATAGCAAGTGGAATAAATACAGAAGTAATTGCTGTTGTTTTAAATCCTAAAAGTGATATTACAGCAATGGTAAATCCCATAAATAAAGATCCAGAATCCCCTGCAAATATTTTAGCGGGATGAAAATTATGAATTAAGAACCCTAAACAACTTCCAAGCATGATTAATGAAAGAACAAGTTCCAACTCCCAAAATCTACTTTGAAAGAAACATAATACAACCGTTGATAAATAAAAAATACTTGAAATTCCACTTGATAAACCATCTAATCCATCTATTAAGTTAATAATATTAGTACAAGCGACAATAAACAAAATGGTTATTGGATAAGCAAAAATACCAAAATCAATATTAAGTCCAAGAATACTAACATCATTAAGCAATATATTTCCATAAAAAACAATAACCATACTAGCAAGTATTTGTCCAAAAAGTTTAGCTTTAGCGCTAATTGGTTTTATATCATCAATAATACCTGTTAATACAATAATAAAACTACCAATTAATATGGAATTCATTTGAATTGTATTCTTAGCAAAAATCATATATCCTGCTAAAAATCCCATAAATATTCCAAGACCACCAAGTCTAGGTATTGGTTTATTATGAACTTTTCTAGCATCTGGTATATCCAAAGCATTAACATGAATAGCTATCATCTTTATTAAAGGTGTTATAAAAGCCACAATGATTAAACAACTAAATACTATTAATAAACTATATTCTATATTCTCTTTCATAAACTACTCCACAAAAATATTTTAACATTTATTATAAAATATTTCCATAAAAAAAATAAAATATTGCTATTTCTAGCAATATTCAATATTATTTTAATTTTTCGTATACCATTGCAGTTGCAACTACTATATAAGGCATTAACCAAATGTATAAAATTCCAAATGTTAATGATGCTAGTATTTCCCAACCAATAAATGATAAAGTGAAAACAAAAATATCCATCTTATGTCCGTTAGTAATTGCCCATGCTTTTTTAATTACATCCATTGTACCTAAGTCTTCATTATCAACGGCAACCTCTTCATAAAATGTAAGTCCAATAGCAGCAATAATTCCGGGAATTACTAATAAGATTGAACAACCAATAATAATTAAACCAACGACAAATGAAATAACAAATGCACGAACCATATGTTTCTTGGTATATTCTTTAACATCATTCCAATCAAACTTCTCACCACGAATGAAACTTAAGATATATTTAGCATACGCAAACATAAATCCTGTTTCTATAAAACTAGCACAGAAAGATAAAACACCAAGTACAATATTATAAACATTTTTATCTAACTTAAGAAGTCCTACTAAAAAACCAATTATAAAGAAAATAACAAATACACATAATTCAAATAAAACTAATGGTTTCCAAATGGTCCAAAGATTACCTTTAATCTTCTTTTTTGCTTCCTCTTTAATAGCTACTCTATCCATAATTACTCCTTTCTGCCCCCATTATATCATTGAATATTAATAATATCAATAAAAAATAACTACTTGATTATTTATCTTTATTCTAAAATGAAAGTGGAATTATTTTGAAAGGAGCTTTACAGATGAAAAATTTATAAATTTACATAAAAAAATTCAAGTAA
>CACZTI010000041.1 GCA_902783985.1 uncultured Erysipelotrichaceae bacterium
CCTAATTTAGTACCTAAAAATATCTAATAGGATTTTTACCCTTTAATTTAAACAAAAATGAAAGCTTTCGCTCTCTTCAGGGGGCCGCCAAAGTTGCACTAGTCATATTAAGAAAAGCCCTGTAAAATCAACGTTTTTATATATAAGCAGTTTAAAAAAATACCAATTTTTACACAACAGTTTAACTGAATTGTTGTGCAGAAACTGTGCAGACATATAAAAAGCATATATAGGATACGTAGCTATATATGCTCTTTTAATATCTGGTCCAATTACAATCATCTTCATCTGGAATATCAGATAATGAATTTGGTTTAATTAATCTTCTTACTTTAAATAATTTTATTAATTCCTTTTTTAAATTAAAAATATCATAATTAAATTTTTCAGCTAATTCTTTTGTTGAAGCTACATCATTTATACAAATAAATTCATAAATATCATTAACATCTATTGAATTATTTATAGTTTTTTTGTTTTTTATTTTATTAATATCGTTATAATCAACCAGTGATAATAGTTCTTTAATTATATCTTTCATAGATTGATATCTTTTTTCTGGTTCAAATCTAAGACATTTACTAATAATTTTATCTATAATGTTTATTTTATCACCACTTATAAATCTTCCTATATTTATTTTATCTGTACCTGTATGAGGGCTTCCAGTAACAACAAATTGTAATATTTGTCCATATGAATATATATCCATTGTAATTTTTGGAGATACTCCTTTTACTAACTGTTCAGGCGCAGAAAATCCTCTGTTTCCTAGTAATTCCTTAGATATAGTATGACCGGTATTTTCAAATTCATTAGGATCATAATAAGCTATTCCAAAATCAGTTAAAATTATTTTCCCATTGTTATCCATCATTATATTTTCTGGTTTAATATCCCTGTGTATAATACCGTTTTCATGAACATTATCAATAATTTCAGCAAATTCTAATGCAAATTTAATTAGGTCATCTTGAGTTTTGATTTGTAATTTTGATATATTTTTATCATACTTTTTCATTACTATATATTGTATTTCTTTACCTTCTATCCTTAGAAAATCAAACAAATACAATTCTACTACCCCTCGCACTTTTTCTAATGCCATAAGCACATTCAAAAATTCTTCAAAAAATCTAAGTTTCTTTTTTTCATCTTCAGTAATGAGTATTTTAATAGCTACATCCTTATCATTCAATTTTCCAAAAAGAACTTTGCCATTTCCACCTTGAAATCCAGGATCTACAATATCTTTAATCAATCCATAACGTGTTGATAAACCATCTTTTTTTACATTTTTACAAAAATATTTAATAATCTCATTAAAATCTTTTTGTTCTACTTCTTCATTTTCATCATCAAAATCAACTAATTTAAATTCATTATGTTTAATATCATAATTAATATATTCATCTTTAAATCTTAAATAATCATTTATTCTATTAAACAAATTATGAACAATATCCCAATATAATGCTTCTGGCTCACCATAGTATCCATCTATATCAGCAAGATATTCAAATCTTTTCTTAGAAATTAATTCACTAAAAAAATCATTAATCTTATTATTTTCAATAACGTAATCTATTACTTTATCCATTATTTGCCATCTAGACAATTTTTCTTCATTATAAACAATATTAAGTCCTAAAGATCTAGCAAAATCACATATTTGATAGCCTTTCATATATGGCATTTTTAAATATTCAAATGAAGGATTATTTTGTAAGTATGCGTCTCCAATAAATAAATCAATTATCTTTCTGTTTTTTATGCAATTCCAATTAGTCATATCTTCCTCCTAAACAAGTTGAAATAAGCAAAAATGTCACTTGTGACACTTGTTTTTAGGTACCCCCATATTTAAGTGACGCAAGTGACACAAAATTTACTTTTTATTTATTTCATAAGACTTTTTTATAAATGGTATAATTTTATCTATATCTTCCATTTTATATAAATCTAAGCAATAATCTCCATTACCATGATGTCCGATATTTGAAATATCAGATAAAACATTTAATGGATCTTCTATAGTTCCTCTTTTTACATTAACAAATACTGTTATATGATTTTTATAAAATTCAACGTCAGCAATATTTCTTCTTCCTTTAAATGCAATATATACTTTTTTAACATCTATATCAATATCGCCCAATTCTAATATTTCATCTTTTAGATTTTCATATATCTCATTTATTTTTTCTACACCATAATAATTTTTATGATCATCTTCTGTATATACTTTTATTTCTTCATTAGATTTTGAATTAGTATTTAATTCTTTAAATATTTCATTATTAAACTTTTCTTTAGATGAACGTTCAATTTTTTCAATATCAATAATATCATCCTCATATTTTGTTACTTTATATAAATCAAAAGGAATATTTTGATAATCAGATGAATAAATTTGATATTTATTATAGTATGGTGAAAAGAAAATTACTTTAGATTGTGAAATATCAATATCATTAACATTATAATTAGTATGTTTAATTTCATTATATTTCAAAATAAAATCTGCTTTTCTATCTCTTAATAATTTTAAATATGTTAACCCTTGATCAACTAAACTTTTATTTTCAACTTTTTTATCCTCAATAATAATAAAAGATTTTGTTTCTTTATTAAAAGCAAGTGAATCTATTCTAAAATCACCGACTGGAAATTCTGTACACACAAATTCATATTCTTCGCCTAAAATATCTGGAATATGGTTTTCAACAAAAGTTTGAATATCCTTTTCTAATTTAAATTCTGATTGTTTTAATAATTTATCATTCTTTATTAACATTTTTCACCTCTTATTATTCAGATATGTATCTATCAAAACTATAATTAGTTTTAACGTTACTATCTTCAACAATTATATATATCCACTTTTTAATATTGTGTGTTTTACCATAATCATTAACTATGTCACAATATTCTTCAGCTGCTTTTTTCTTTAATTGTACTTCTTCTTGAGAAACTTGATTCTCTGCTTTTATTTCAACTAAATATATATTTTTTTCTGTTTCAACAACAAAATCTGGTTCATATTTATTTTCTTTATTCCAATAAATATTGAATTGATTTGGTGCAGGACGCAACCATTTTTTTACACTAGACGAATTTTCCAAAATTACGGCAAAATCTTTTTCCGTAGAAGAATCAAATTTATAAATATTATGATATGTCTTTTTAAAACCTGTAAATACTTTTTTAGGAACATCTGATTTATTTACAGATTCAGTATATTTCATAATATCGTCAATTTTATATTTAGTATAGTTTCCAGATAATATTTTACTATGTTCCATAACAATAGATTCTTCGAAACTATCATCTATAATTTCCATATGTGAATTAATTTGATATGTAAACTCTTTAACAATATAATTAGAATAATTAAATATAATATTAATAATTTCATCAACATCATATTTCTTACTTAATATTTTTAAATAATCATCAATTTTATCATTTAAAATATCAGCACATTTTTCATATTCAATACTTGGAGAAGACAATATTTTTTCAAATAATAATTCTTTCGGATTAGAATAAATTGATTTAGTATTATTAAAACTAATTTCAAAAGTTTCTCCATCATCTAAATGTTGAATAATCATACTCTCCGCTAGAGGTCTATAATTAATTATCTTTTCATAGTCAAAATCAAAATCTTTATATTCTTGTTTTATACTATTTTGCATACTAGTAGATACATATGGAATATTAATCGAATTTTTATAATAGTTTTCTATCATACTATCAATATTTTCATCTATTATTTCATCATATGTTTGTTTAATATCATCAAGAGATAAATCTAATTTTAATTGAGTATTTACTCCGTCTAATACTTTTTCTTTTGTTTCTATTTCTTTGAATTTATTAGAGTCTATTTTTTTAGAATTAGAAATAATATTTTCAACTTGCTTTTTAATAGATAATTCTATTTTCTTTTCTTCTTTGCTTTCATTTTCAATTTTTTTATCATATTCAACTTGCCATACAGGCATAGAAGAAATCACTTCTTTTTCTTTTAAATCCATTTCTTCAATATATCTAATATTTGAAGCGTTAAATATTGAGTCTTCTTTATGTGCTTCATTAACTATTTCTTGATATTTATCGTGATAAACTATAGTTAAACCATCAACTATATCATTTCCTACACGTTTTCCATATGGTAACCTTAACCCTCTTCCCATTGTTTGTTCTGTTAATGTCTGAGATGCAGATCTTCTTAGAGGAATTATTGTGTACAGATTAGTTACGTCCCATCCTTCTTTTAACATATTAACATGAACAACAATTTCAATTTTGTTTAATGGATGTTCTAGTAAAAGTAATTTTTCAACATTATCATCTTTTTCGGTTTTTCCCTCTTTAGAGTTAATAAATAAAACCTTATCTTTATAATATCCACCAAAAAAATCATTACTTTTTATATATTCTAAAACTTGTTCTCCATGTTCAATACTTTTACAAATAATCATAGCAAATGGTCTAACTAAAGAAACATTATTTTCTTTTGAATATTCTTCTAAAGAGACTTTTGTATTTTGATGAATTCTAATACCATCTAATATTTTTATTTTATCGAGCTCTTCTTCATTAAAATTACTTGCATTAAAATCCTTTTTTGTTGCTACAAACGGATCTTTAACATAACCATCCAATAAGGCATTTTTTAATGGATAATCGTAAACTATATTATTAAATCTTACAGTTCTACCGTTTCTTTCCACCTGAGGTGTAGCAGTTAATTCTAATCCTAATACTGGTTTTAATTCATTTAGTACTTTCATTCCTCTAGCTGCTCTATAATGATGAGATTCATCCATTAAAACTACTAAATTATCCATTTCACATAGGAAATCATAATAAGATTGTCCTAAATATTCGCTTAATGTTTTTATTGATTGTTCATCTTTATTTATCTTATCTATATTAAAAATATTTATTGTAATATCAGATTCCCATAATGATTGCTTTCCTTGTTCTTTATAATTCTCGCCAGTTACTATCTTTGGTGGAGTTTGAACGAATTCTTTTAATCCTTTAAATACATATTTATCACTAGTACTATCTGAAAAATCTTTTTTTAATTTATTATATATAGTAATATTTGGTGCAATAATCATAAAGTTTTTAATATTTTTAGTAATGTAAAGATAAGCAACAAAAGCGCCCATGAGTCTTGTTTTTCCCACACCAGTAGCTAAAGAAAAACATAAAGAAGGAAATTCTCTATCAAAATTTTTAAACCATTCAAATTTGCTTTTGATTATTTTAACTTTTTGTGTATTCGGAATATCTGATAAAATATCATCTATCAAATCATCTAAAATTTCAATACTATCAATTTGAGGTTTTCTTAGACTTAAACGATTCTTAATATATTCTAAACTAGGATTCGAATTCATCAATTTCAACCCCCTCTTCTTCTATAATTTCATCTTCTATATTCAAAGTATAATCAACATCACCAAACTCATATTTTTTCAAAATTGATTGAGGAATTTTTTGTAATGAAATATTGTTATATCTATTATCACATTCTTCTTGATATGTTTTACAACAAATTAATAAAGTTTCATCTTCCTCCATTAATTCATGTAGCATATCCAAGTATTTTAAATTAACAAAATTAGTTGTAGTAAAAATAAAGTCTTTTTCAGTTGAATATCCCTGTTTATAAAAAACATCCTGATCTTTTATATATTTAAAACCATTATGCTTTGCCATAGCTTCGGCAAGCATATCAGCATCATATTCATCAGAAATTATCCAATTATTATACTTATCTTTATTTAATAAAGAAGGAGCTAATTCATAAAATTTATAACCACCACTTGGTTTATAATCAATATATTTTGATATTCCTGATTTATCCTTACCATCAATAACATTATTTAATCTTACAATACAATGAGTATAGACATGATCACCCATTTCAATTCCAATCCACTTTCTATTCATTTTGTTAGCAACTGCTGCAGTAGTTCCAGATCCTAGAAACGAATCTAAAACATAATCACCTTCATCCGTAAACATATCTAATACTCTTCTGATTAAAGCTTCAGGTTTCTTATTAGCTGGGAATGACACTCCTCCCTCATTTTGTGTGTTTTGAAAATCTATATCAGTCCATAAATCGCCTAATAATTGAGTAAACTTTTCTTCACCATTTATATTATTAATAGATGATTCTAAAAACGAAATACGGCCACCATTATATGCATATCTAACATTATTGCCATCATCAATACTAACTATTTCATTTGGGTGTTCTAAACTTAGAGTTTTTAAATTCTTTGGAATTGAATTAACTAAACGGCAAATATTTTTTTTGTGTTCAATAATAAATTTATAGAACTTTTTATTGTTTAGTAGATCTTCCTTTACTGTTTGATTATTTTCAATAATATTATTTTCAATTAAAATATCTTTAAATTTTTTCATTTCTGTAACATTATTATTTTCATCAAAAATGATATAAGTATTATAATGTGTATCCCATCTAGTTCTTTCAATATATTGAGGTTTTACTTTCAATGAATCACCTTTTTTATAAATAATAATATTATCTTTATTTCTAAGAACTGTTTTTTCTTTATTTGCAGTTTTGTTTCCAGATATATTGTTTGATTTAACACAAATCTGTGCTACAAATTTATCACGTCCAAATATTTCGTCCAAAACAACTCTAAGATATGGCATTTCATTATCATCAATTTCTACCAGTAATACTCCATCTTCTTTTAATAAATTATGTAATATTACTAATCTTTTATACATTAAATTTATCCAAACACTATGTTCTACATTATCATTGTAATGTTCAAATGCAGCACCGGTATTAAATGGTGGATCTATATATATACATTTAATTTTGTTTGCAAAATCTGATTCTATAGATTTTAATGCTAATAAATTGTCTCCATGAATTAATAAATTCCCAAATTCAATATCTCCATATGATTTTTCAGAGTCTTCAACTAAAATCCTTGGTTCTATTTTTTTTCGCTCATTTTTGCCTATCCATGTAAGTTCTAACTTATTTTTTGTTTTCATATTTACCTCCCTGAACTAAATATCTTTAGGTAATTTACTATAGTCATATTTAGTTGCTATATCTTTTAACTCTTGTATTTCTTTATCAATATCTTCTAGTGCTTTATCCAAAGTATAATCTGTTTCAGCATCTTCTTTTATAAATTTCAATCCTAATTTTATCTCATTTAAGTTCTGCATTATCTTTAATGCTTTTTTTCTTTTGTTAGCATCCCAATCTAAAATATCGTATTTAAATAATCTACATTCTTCTATAGTATTCTTTAAATCTTTTGTAGATTTATTTTTAAACTCATCATGAGAAAACCAACTCATA
>CACZTI010000042.1 GCA_902783985.1 uncultured Erysipelotrichaceae bacterium
ACTATTTTACGATAAAGATGAAGAAGAACAAAGAATAAGAAATGGCATTATGAAGGAAATAAGAAGAAAAGCTCATGCAGATGGTATTGCTGAAGGTGCCTTAAACAAACAAAAAGAAATGATTATGAATATGTATCAAGATAAGATATCACTAGAAAGTATTTCCAAATATGCTAATATCTCAATTGATAATGTAAAAGAAATATTAGGACTAAAGAAATAATTATAAGTATATGTAATATTGGAGGTATTAAAAGAGAAAATATATCTAAATATGTTAATATTTCCATAGATGAAGTAAAAAGTTTTAAATATATCTTATGTAAGATTAAAATTGAGAAAGTTATAAAAAGTATATAACTTTTTCTTTATATATAAAGATTTTTAAGTTAAAATATGTTATTAAGGAAGTGATATTATGTACTATGATTTAATAGAAATTTTAGGAAGAGAGTATTTCTTTCGTGGAAGAATGTATAATTCCTTTGATATAGAAAGAAAAAGTACTACTTTTAATAAACCAATGTATTTTCATGAATATATAGTAAGAGATGATTTAAAAAGAAGTAATAGATATAAAGTTAATATAAAAAATAATGGTAATATATTTTATGAATATCATTGTGAATGTCCTGAATTTGAAAGAAATAAGATGTGTAAACATGTAGCTGCTGTTTTAACAAATCAATATTATTATCTTATTCACAATGAATATGTTGATGAACTAATTGTAGGGGAAAGAATATTATCTAAATTTAATAGTAAAGTTATTGATAATAAAAATAATATAAGAAGAAAAGTTAATTTAAAATGTGAATTAGTTTTTAGTGGTAATAATGTCTTATTTAGATTATTAATAGGTCTTGATAAATTATATGTTATTACTGATAATAAATTAAATAGTTTCTTATATGCAATAAAAAATAAAGAAAAAATGGAATTTGGTAAAAACTTTACTTTTGATGGTAATTTAAATTATTTTAATGAAGAAGATATGAAAATAATTAATTTCCTATTAGATTATCGACATGATGCATATTCAAGAAATAATCCTTATTTATTATCTAATAGAGAATTTAATTATTTATTAGAGATACTAAAAAGTCGTGATATTTATATAAAAGATCATGGTAAGATAGATAATATTATTTATGGTATGCCTACAAGTTATCATTTATCACTTAGTGATAATTATACTATTACGATAGATGATTTTGATAATTATCATATATTAACAGATAATTGTAAATATATATTATATAATAAAGATTTATATATTTTATCTGATGATGAGAGAAGATTAATTAACATTATGGTTGATAATTCATTAGATAAAGTAAGTTTTAGTAAAGAAAACATTGATAACTTTAAAAATGGCTTATTTAATGATATAAAAAAGAATATTAAAGTAGATGATAATATAAAAGAAGTAGTTATTCCTAAAAAACCGGAAATTAACTTATATTTTGATATTAAAAACTATTTAAAATGTAAATTAGAACTTGATTATAATGGTAATAAAATTAATTATTTTGATAAGATGGAATCATTTAGAAGTATTGATGATGAAGAAATAGTTAAAGATGATTTAATTAATAATGGTTTTATAATAGATAAAGATTATTTTATTTTAGATGATGAAGATAAAATATATGATTTTATTAAAGAAAAACTTATTGATTTTAATAATAAATATCATGTATTTTTAGATAAAAAATTAGAAAATACGAAGTTTATTGAAACTCTTAATATCAAGAATAAATTCTCTATTGGAGAAGATAATATTTTATCATATGGTTTTAATATTGATGAAGTAGAGAAAGATGAACTTGATAATTTATTTAAAGCTTTAAGATTAAAGAAAAAATATTATCGTTTAAAGAATGATAAAATAGTTAATTTATTAGATGATGATTTACAAGAGATGAATGATATTTTAGAGAATTTAAATATTAAAAATAGTGATTTAATTGATGGAGAGGTTGAAGTAGCTAAATATCGCGCTATTTATATGGATAGTATAAAAGATAAATATCATAATATTGATACAAATAATTTATTTGATGAATTTATTACTAATTTTAAAAAATATCAAAAAAGTAAAATAAAGTTTAATGAATTTGAAGAAAATACTTTAAGAGATTATCAAAAAGATGGAGTTAAATGGTTATATACAATATATAAATGTGATTTGGGGGGAATTCTTGCTGATGAAATGGGGCTTGGTAAAACTCTTCAAACAATTTGTTTAATAAGAAAAATATTAGAAGAGAAGGAAAATAGTAAAATATTAATTGTTTCCCCAACGGCTTTAGTTTATAACTGGAAAAAAGAATTTGATAAGTTTGCTCCTAATCTTAAATATGTTATGGTATCAGATAATAAAAATATTAGAAAGAAAATATTTAATGAAAAAGATAATTATAATATCTTTATAACAAGTTATGGATTGATTGCAAATGATAATGATGAATATGAAAAAATGAATTTTGAATTATGTGTTATTGATGAAGGACAAAAAATAAAGAATTATAAAGCTAATATGACAAGAGAAGTTAAAAAGATAAAAGCAAAATGTAAGATATCACTTACTGGTACACCAATTGAAAATAATTTAACAGAATTATGGAGTATATTTGATTTTATTATGCCAGGTTATTTGAATAACATTCATAATTTTAATGAAAAATATAGTATTAGTAATATTGATGATGAAAATAACAAAGAGATACTTAAGAATCTTAAAAGTTTAATAACACCATTTATTTTAAGAAGAAAGAAAAGTGATGTATTAAAAAGTCTTCCTGATAAGATAGAAAAGAATTTATATGTAGAGTTAGATAATAAACAAAAACTATTGTATGCCAAAGAAGTTAAAGAAACGAAAGAAAAAATAGATGAATTAGTAAGAACGGGAGGATTTTTAAAATCTAAGATGGAAATACTTTCTCTTCTTACAAGACTTCGAGAAATATGTATTGATCCTAAAGTAATATATGAAAACTATGATGGTGGAAGTATTAAAATGGAAACGATAATTGATGTTATTAAAGAAAATATTTCGAATAATCATAAAATGTTAATCTTTTCATCATTTAAAAGAATTCTAGATAATTTACAAGATTTATTAAAACAAAATGATATTAATTCTTATATGATTGATGGTTCTGTTAAAGGTACTAAAAGAGTAGAGATGGTAGATAGTTTTAATAGTGATGATACACCATGTTTCTTAATTACTTTAAAAGCAGGAGGAACAGGTCTTAATTTAATAGGAGCAGATACTGTGATACACCTTGATATATGGTGGAATCCTCAGGTTGAGAATCAAGCTACTGATAGAGCTCATCGTATAGGTCAAAAGAAAAATGTTAGTGTTTTAAAAATAATTTGTAAAGGTACAATAGAAGAAAGAATAATCGAACTTCAAGAGAAAAAGAAATATTTATCAGATAATTTAATAGAAAATAATGATAATGCCGGAAGTATTAGTAATTTATCGGAAAAAGATATAAAAAATTTATTATCATTTAGTAATGAAGAGTAAAAAAGTAGTTGAAAAATACTACTTTTTTTGATATGATTAAAGAGTAATAAAAAAATAGAAAAGATGTGGTAAATATGTTGACAAATAAAAATACAAATTGTATCCTTAGACAGACAGACAGACAGACAGACAGACAGACAGACAGACAGGAATAATTATATATGATGATTCATGAAGAAAATATCAATTAAAGAAATAATAAATATAGAAGGAGAGAATTTATGAGAGAAAGAAAAATAGAAAAATATTTAATTAAAAGTCCAAAACAAATGATAATGGTAATAGCAGTATTTACCTTAATGATATTTGTAGGAGGAACAACATATGCATTCTTTAATTACACAAGAACAGGAGGAGCAAATACATTAAATACTGGAAGAATATATTTTAGTACAGAACAAACAAATAATAATACGATTACTTTAAATAATATTTTTCCAATGACT
>CACZTI010000043.1 GCA_902783985.1 uncultured Erysipelotrichaceae bacterium
AAATCCTATTTATATTAATGCTTTTAATAATGATAAAGAAAATATTTCTGAAAAAACTTTAAAATCTTTTATATTAAGAGATATGGATAACTTTTTATTACAGTTAGGTCAAGGATTTGCATATATGGCTAACGAATATAAAATAATTATAGGTAGAAAACCTAATTATATAGATATGCTACTTTATAATGCAATATTTAATTGTTATGTCGTAGTAGAACTTAAAGTAACTGAATCTAAAAAAGATCATTTAGGTCAAATACAAGTTTATATGAATTATATAGATAAACATCTTAAAAATATTAATCAAAATAAAACTATAGGTATTATTGTATGTCGGAAAGATAATAAATATTTAATAGAATATTCAAGTGATTCTAGAATTAAGATTACAACCTACGAACTAGTATAATGGTAATTTATAAATGAATTGAAAAAATATAAATATTGTATTGATATTTATATATTAATATTGTAAAATTAAATTGTATTAAATAGTTTGCCTGATATTTAAACAGAAAATTTGGTCGATAGGGTGTATTCTTTAAGGCAAAGAAAGAATATGCATGCTGCGGAGTATACTTCCTTTTAGGATTTAAAGGGAGGTATACTCCTTTTTTCTTTATTTTGGAAGGAGGTATTTGTAATGAACGAAGTAATGGAAAAAGAAGTAGTTGATATTAAAAACATGATTTATGAAATTAATGGAGTGGAGGTGATGTTAGATACAGATCTTGCTAAATTATATCAAGTTGAGACAAAAAGAATCAATGAGGCAGTATACAGAAATAAAGATAAATTTCCTAAAAGGATTTCTTGGATAACTAGCAGTAATGAAGTTGATATTTTGTGGTCGCAAAATGCGACCGCAAATATAAGTAAAATGTCTAGAACAAATCCTAGAGTATTTACTGAACAAGGAATATATATGTTAGCAACTATATTAAAATCAAAAGTAGCGACAGAGATTAGTATTAGAATAATGGATACATTTGTTAAAATGAGACATTATATTAATTTTAATAGAAATTTATTACCAAATAGAGTGTTATTATTAGAAGAAAGAGTAGATAGTAATACTAAAAAAATTGATGAATTATTCGATAAATTTAATCCTAATGATATTATAAAAAAATATTTAGTATTTGAAGGTGAATTTTATGATGCTTATTCATTACTTTTAGATATATTTAATAGATCTTTGGAAGAAGTAATTATAATAGATAATTATGCAAGTAAAGAACTATTAGATATCTTAAAAGATGTAGAAAGAAAATTTATCATTGTTTCTAAAAACATTAATAATAAACTTAAAGATAAATATGAAAAACAATTTCATAATGTAACATTTATATATGATGATTCATTTCATGATAGATTTATAATTCTTGATAGATATGTTATGTTTTTGTGTGGTTCTTCATTTAAAGATTTAGGGAAAAAGTGTTTTGGTATATGTGAATTAAAAGATAAAATAGGTCTTAAGGTGATGTTAGAAAAAATTGGTATAAAGTAATAGCAATATAATAAATGATTAACAAAATAATGGAGGTAGTAAATGAATGAATTAATGGAAAAAGAAAATGTTAAAATAGAAAATATGATATATGAAATAAGAGGAGTACAAGTTATGCTTGATAGTGATCTTGCTAAACTATATAAATGTAAAAATGGAACAAAAGAAATTAACCAAGCTGTTAAAAATAATCCTAAAAAATTTCCAGAGAGATTTTCTTGGATATTAAATGATATTGAAAGCAATAATTTTTTGGTCAAATATTTTGACCAAAAAAAGGAAACTCGTGGTGGAAGATATAAAAATCCAAGAGTATTTACTGAATCAGGAGTTGCAATGTTAGCAACAATATTACATACGAGTGTTGCTATAGAAGTAAGTATAAAAATAATGGATGCTTTTGTAGCAATGAGACATTATTTAATTGATAACAGAAATGTATTTGAAAGTATAAATAATATTAATAATAAATTAATATATCATGATAATAAGTTACTAGATTATGATGAAAAATTTAATTATTTATTTTCAAAATTTGATAAAAAAGAAGAAGTAATAATTAAAGGTAAAGTATATGATGGATATTCATTAATATTAAATATATTATCTAATGCCAAAAGAGATGTAATAATCATCGATTCATATGCTGATTATAAATTATTAGATTTGATAAGAAATATTAAATGTAGTGTAATATTAATAACTAAAAACAGTAAAAGATTAAGTAATATTGAAATAGATAAATATAATATCGAATATGGTAATTTAAAAGTATATAGGGATAATGAAATTCATGATAGGTATTTTGTAATTGATAGAAGTGAAATATATCTTTTGGGAACATCAATTAATAGTATTGGAGATAAAATGACTACAATAGTTAAGCTACAAGAAGCAAATGTCATTAATACTATAAATAAGATGATTAACAAAATAATGGAGGAAATAAATGAATGAAGTAATAGCTAAAGAAACTATAAAAATAGAAGATATGATACATGAAATAAGAGGAGTACAAGTTATGCTTGATAGTGATCTTGCTAAATTATATCAAGTTGGAACCAAAAGAATTAATGAGGCTGTAAAAAATAATCCGGATAAATTTCCTAGAAGATTTAGTTTTATATTAAATGATGATGAGTTAGAAAATTTGTGGTCGAAATTTTCGACCGCAAATAAATGAAGCTGATATTTTGTGGTCGCAAAATGCGACCACAAATATAAGTAAAATGTCTAGAACAAATCCAAGAGTGTTTACTGAAATATTAATAGTAAATTATTTGAAAAATAAATAATTAAGAACTAACATATTTCTAATAATATTTTTTGTATAAAATTATCAATGTAATTGCTAGAAAAATAAAAATAGTTTATAATTATCTTAGGGTGATTTATGAAAAAATATGTAGAATTATTAAATGATAATGATTTTAAATTAAAAAAGATTGATTATATTATTATGGGTATTATGGTATTTATCTATGGAATACTATCTTTTTATCGTTTAGGGGATACTTTTGCTCCCAAAACATTTCATGATTTTAAAAATAATAATGAAATTGTTGTTAACTTAAATAATGATAATTATATATCTAAAATGAGATATTATACTGGATATAATATTGGAGATATTTCAATAATGATAAAAAAAGGTGATGAAGACTATCACTTTTTAAAAGATTTTACGACAAATTCCGTTCTTTCTTATGAAGATATTAGTCTTGATGCATTATTTAATTCTATCAAATTCGTTGGTAAAACAAATGGTGTTACCTTAGGAGATATTGCTTTTTATGATAGTTTAGGAAATAGAATCAATATTCCTTCTCAAAATAATCCTTTAACTGATGAAATGGATTTAATACCAAATAAAATTAGTTATATGAATAGTTTATATTTCGATGAAGTATATTTTGCAAGAAGTGCCTATGAATATACTCATGGATTAAATGCCTTTGAATGGTCTCATCCACCAGTTGCTAAATTAATTATGAGTATACCAGTATTACTATTTGGATATAGTCCATTTACAGTAAGACTTATGGGTAATATTGCTGGAATTCTTTTAATACCTGCAATGTATATTTTATGTAAAAAACTATTTAAAAATCGAAAATATGCATTATTGGGTGCTATTATCATGATGTTTGATAATTTTCATTTTGCCGATACTAGAATAGCTTTATCTGATAGTTTTCAAATACTATTTATTCTATTATCCGTTATCTTTATGGTAAATTACTTTAATTTAAATAAAAAAGATCCATTTAAAAAGAAGGCAATCAATTTATTATTATCAGGTTTATTTATTGGATTAAGTATTGGTGTTAAATGGAATGCTTTATATGTAGCTTTAGGTCTTGCTATTGTTTTCTTTAGACATTTATTAAAAAGTTATCATGTCAATGTCATTAAATATTTAAAAAATATTAAAATAGATACTTATGTTTATCTATTTACTAGTGTACTAATATTACCAGTTGTTATTTATTATATGTTCTTTTTAATCTTTAATCAAACAACTGCTAAAACTATGTTAATAATTTATCTAGTAATAGGTATTGGTTATTTATTATTTAGATTTATTAACTTTTTAAGAAAAGATAAATATTTATTTAAATTATTTATTGTTTGTGTAATTAGTTTTATTATTATCCCAATAGTCATTTATCTTTTAAGTTATATATTATTTCCAAATTTAAGTTATTACGATGGAACATTAGGTGGTGTTTTTGAAACTAATAAAATGATGTATGAATATCATGCTAATCTAGATGCAACGCATCCCTTTACATCAAAGTGGTATGAATGGCCAATCATGTATAAACCAGTTTGGTTATATTCTAATAATTTAATTAATGGTATGAGAGAAACTATTGTTGATATAGGAAATCCTCTTGTATGGTGGTTTGGAATACCAGGATTTATTTATTTAGTTATTAGTGCTATTAAGAAAAATGATTTAAGTAGATTTATTTTAATCTTTATCTTATCATCTTTCTTACCTTATATTTTTATTGGAAGAATTATGTTTATTTATCATTATTTTATAACATTACCATTTGTTATGTTAGGTATTGTATCATTTATTAAATGGATTACGGAAAAGATGAAAAGTGATAAAGCATATTGGATATATATTTATTCTGTAATTGTAATGTTTTTTATCTTTTTCCCTGTGGTATCAGGATTACCTACTAAGGAAGATTATATTAATGCCCTTAAGTGGTTATCTAGTTGGTTTTTTTAAGGAGTGATTAAAATGAAAAAGAAATTAAATATTGAAAATAAAATATGGAAATTTATTGATAAACATCCGTATTCTTTATATTTCTTTTTAGTCACCCTTTTTTCTTTAATTGTAAGAATAGTTCTAATTAAATATCCATCAGGTGATTATGATATGTTTTTAAAGCCATGGTTTAATGAATTAAAAATAAATGGTGGAATCCTTGCATTAAGTATGAATATTGGTAATTATACTCCAATATATATGACAATACTTTCGCTTCTTACATATTTACCAGTAGATTCATTAGTTTCTATAAAAATTGTATCTCTTGCTTTTGATTATCTAGGTGGAATATATTTAATTAAAATTGTTTTAGAATTATTAAAGAATAAGAAATATAATAAAAAAATTGCCTTTATTATCTATAGCATTTATTTATTTTTACCAACAGTTATTTTAAATGCTGCTTATTGGGCCCAAAGTGATAGTATATATACATGTTTTGTTTTAATATCCATTTATTATTTAATAAAAAAAGATTTTGTTAAGGGAATTATCTTCTGGAGTATAGCTTTATCTTTTAAATTTCAAGCGATTTTCATTTTCCCATTATTTGTTCTACTATATATATCTGATCGTAAAATTAAATTTAAATATTTTTTAATTATTCCATTAGTAATCTTTATTCTTAGTCTTCCCAAAGCCATTGCATCACATGATTTACTAACAGGATTTAAAATATATTTTAATCAAGCAGGTACATATGATAATTATTTAACCCTTAATTTACCAAATGCTTATAGTATTTATTTAAAAAGTTATGATAGCAATAATACTAATTTAATTAATTCACCCCTTAAAGAGATGAGTACTATTGGAATAGTAAGTACCTTAACTATTTTTATGATTATAGCGTTTTTCGTATATGAAAAGAAAATCAAATTTGATAAAAAAATGATTATTGATTTTGGATTATGGTCGATATTAATTTGTACTTTCTTTCTTCCTAGAATGCATGATAGATATCTCTTTATGGGAGATGTTATAGGATTATTATATTTAATTAATAATAGAAAAAAATATTATATACCAATTATTATTGAATTAATTTCCCTTAACGGATATATGTATTTATTATTTTCCGGATTTGCTGTTAATATCTCATTTTTAAGTATTGTATATCTTGTTATGCTTCTTATTTATTCGAAAGATATGTATCAAAAATATTTTAACGAGGCTTTATGATAGGGATTATTTATTATTTAGTATTCTTAATTTTAGGTTTTATTTATAGTAAATATCTATTTAAAAAAGATTTTTATTTTCATTTATGGATTGGTAGTATAATCGGTAATGTCATCTTAATGTTTGGCATAATGATTCCTAGTATTATATTAGGATTTACTATAATCAGTCATTTATTATTATTAATAATATCATGTATTCCCTTAATTATTATTCTTAAAAAAGATGGTATTAAATCTTTTAAAAAGAAAATTATTTCATTTGATGAGACAAACATGATGAATCATAAAATATTTGGTCTTCTAATTATTCCCATCTTTTTTATCATTGCTATTTTACTTACTAATCACATTTTAGTACCATTGGATAATGGTGGGGTAGCATCAGGTCAATCTACATATGGTGATCTTAATATGCATTTAGGATTTATTACAAGTATTGCTGAACAAAAAGCTTTTCCACCTAACTATGTCTTTTTATCAGGAACAAAATTAAATTATCCCTTCCTAGTTGATAGTTTATCATCAAGTTTATATTTATTTGGTACATCATTAAGAATGGCTATTTTAATTCCCAGTTATGTTATATCACTATCTTTAATAATGGGATTTTACTTTTTATCATATAAAATTACTAGTAGCAAAAAGGCATCTATTATATCTTGTATTCTCTTCTTTTTAGGAGGAGGTCTTGGTTTTATTTATTTTTTAGATGGCGCTAAAAGTGATATTACATCATTTACAAGAATATTTACCGATTATTATCATACCCCAACTAATTTTAATGAAATGAATATTAGATGGGCTAACCCTATATGTGATATGATTATCCCACAAAGAACCACTATGGCAGGATGGTTTATGTTAATGCCAACACTTTGGTTATTAATAGAAGCTAGTAAAACAAATAAAAGAAAATATTTTATTATATTAGCTTTACTTGCTAGTACAATGCCTATGATTCATACTCATTCATTTTTATCATTGGGTGTCATAAGTTTAGGAATGATGATTATAGATCTAATAGTTAAAAAAGAAAAAAAACAAACTTTTTATAATTATTTAATTTATGGAATGATTGTTGTAGTTTTAGCTTTTCCTGGACTATTTTATTGGACCTTTAGTCAAACAATTGGTAATGAATCATTTTTAAAATTTCAATTTAATTGGGTTAATAAAACTGATCCTTATATCTGGTTTTATCTTAAAAATTGGGGTATTACTTTTATCTTTTTAATTCCCGCATTTCTTTATGCTAATAAAGATAATAAAAAAATAATCTTAAGTGCAATCTTATTATTTATTTTAGCAGAATTAATTATTTTTCAACCAAATGAATATGATAATAACAAATTGTTTTTTGTAAGTTATCTAATATTTGTAATTATAGTTTCTGATTATTTAGTATATCTTTATCATAAATTAAAAGGTGTTAAAGGAAGAATATTCTTTTCTATTATCATTATGATTTTAGGTACATTATCAGGTATTTTAACAATTGGAAGAGAATATAAAAGTGGTGGTATGTATCAAACATTTTCTCTTGATATGATCAATATGAGTGAATATATTAAAAATAATACTGAAAAAGATGCTATTTTTCTAACAAGTGATACCCATATTAATCCAGTTGCTTCTTTATCAGGAAGAAATATTTATTTAGGTTCATCACTATATGTTTATTTTCATGGCTTAGGTAATGAATATCATCAAAGAAATATGGCAATGAATAATATCTATCATTCATCGTATGAAAAGTTAAAAGATTTTTGTCAAAAAAATAACATTACTTATATATATTATGGTGATTATGAAAAAGCCATTAATAATAATTGGGATACTATTAATTCTTTAGAAAAAGTTATTAGTTTTGGAAGAGAAGAATTATATAAAATAGGAGTAACTAATGAATAATAATGATTATGAAACAAAATATATTAAAGTATTAGATGGAATAAGAGCGTTAGCTATTATAATTATTGTTTGGTTTCATTTTTGGCAACAATCATGGATTTTTCACCATATTGGAAATGTTAGTTTAGATTTTATTCCAAGATATGGATATTTACTTGTTGAGATGATGGTACTCCTTTCTAGTTTTTGTTTGTTTATACCATATGCTAGAAGTATAGTATACAAAGAAGAAATACCAAATACGAAAAAATTTTATCAAAATAGAGCTATAAGAATATTACCATCATATTTATTATCAATGGTAATTGCCATTATCTTTATGATTATTTCTAGTAAAAATATTACTTTATCCTTTTTTATTAAAGATACAATAACTCATTATTTTTTCATTAATAATCTTTTTTTAGACACATTGGTATCAACTAATTATATGGTAGTTTTATGGACAGTAGCTTTAGAAGTACAATTTTATTTAATATTTCCATTTCTTGCTAAAAAGTTTATGAAACATCCTGTTATTACATATTTAATTATGATGGGAATAGGAATTATTAGTACAGTAGTTATTCATTTTACCGTAAATACTGATAATATATCACTACTAGTTAATAATCCTTTAACATTCTTTATGGTTTATGCTAATGGTATGATGGGATGTTATTTATATATTAAATATACTAAAGATAAGAAAAGAAATATTGTTAAAGATTTAATATTTACTATAATATCCATAGTTTGTATTTTTATATATAAATATTTATGTTCAACAATTGGTTTAGATATCCAAAAATGGCAAATAGATTATCGTTTAATATTATCTATTTTATTTACTATTTTTATTATAAGTACTATTCTTTCTATTAAATATTATCGCTTTTTATTTGAAAATAAAATCATGAAGTTTATTGCTTTAATATCATTTAATTTATATATTTATCATCAATTTATTGCTGTTAAGTTAAAAGAATATCGATTTCCTTATTGGAGTGGGGATACTCCTCCTAATATCTTAGGTGATTCTAAATGGCAATGGACATATTTTATTTTATGTATTGTAATTTCAGTAATTGTGGCAGTGATAATAACATATTGTTTTGAAAAACCAATAACAAGAAAAATGAAGAAAAAAGTGTCATAAACCTTTTTCTTCTTTTCTTCTTTTGATATAATTTTGTTTGAAGAGGTATTTATGAAAAATATTTTATATATGGTAATCCCATGCTTTAATGAAGAGGAAGTACTTCCTGATACTATTAAAGTAATGGATAAAAAAATAAAGGATCTTATTAAAAAGAAAAAAATTGATAAAAATAGTAAAGTTATGTTTGTGAATGATGGATCAAGTGATAAAACATGGGATATAATTGAAAAAACATCTAAAAAAAATTCTTTATTTACAGGAATATCTTTATCAAGAAATAAGGGTCACCAAAATGCTTTAGTAGCCGGTCTTTTAGTATCAAAAGATTATGCTGATATGGTAATTAGTATGGATGCTGATTTACAAGATGATGTAAATGCTATTGATAAAATGGTTGATGAATATTTCGATGGTGCTGAAATAGTCTACGCTGTAAGAAGTGCAAGAAAAAAAGATTCTTTCTTTAAAAGATTTACTGCCGAATCATTTTATAAATTTATGAGTAAGATGGGTGTTGATATCATTTATAATCATGCTGATTTTAGATTAACTTCTAAAAGAGTACTTGATTCTTTTTCTAAATATCATGAGGTTAATCTCTTTTTAAGAGGAATATTTCCATTAATTGGATATAAATCTAGTATAGTTTATTACGAAAGAGGAGAAAGAGAGAAGGGTGAAAGTAAATATCCTTTATCCAAAATGGTTTCTTTTGCCTGGGATGGGATAACCTCTTTTAGTACAAAACCTATTAAAATGATTTTATATTTAGGTTTAATTGAAATGATAATAAGTTTTATTTCTTTAATTATCTTTATTATTTTAAACTTTAATACTGGTAGTATTATTGCTTTTATGGTATTTTTATCAGGTATTCAAATATTCTGTATTGGAATTGTTGGTGAATATATAGGAAAAACTTATTTTGAAACAAAACAAAGACCAAGATACTTTATTGACATTAATTTGATGGAGAAGAAAAATGGACGATATAATAAAAAAACTATTTAAATTATTTAAAATTAAATTAAATGATAAAAATGAAAAATTATTAATCCAAATAATTAAGTTTTTAATAGTCGGTGGTATTGCAACCATAATCGATTGGTTAATATATTATATTTTATATAATTATTTAAATATTAAACCATTGATTTCTAATATTATATCTTATTCCATATCAACAGTTTATAATTATTTAGCTTCAGTTAAGTTTGTCTTTAAAGTTAATGAAAATAATGGTAAAAGAAATTTTCTTATTTTTATCATCTTTAGTTTAATTGGTTTAGGTTTATCAGAATTATTATTATATTTATTTATAGATAAATTAAATATTAACCAAATGATATCTAAAATATTATCTACTATTATTGTAATGACATTTAATTTTATAACAAGAAAGAAATTCTTAGAAAAAGTGTAATATATTACATTTTTTTTATTTTAAAGTAAATATTAATAATGGTGATTATGTGAATAAATTAGAAAATAAAAAAATATTACTTGAACATAAATATAAATTTATTTTAAAATTCATTATTAGTATTTTACTTAATGTTTTATTATTAATAATACCTATTTATTATAGTAAGATTATTGATAGTTTAACTGACTCTTTATTTGATAAAACAATATTTTATTTATCAATATTTGCTTTACTAACATTTATATATCGACTTATTGATTATTTTAATCAAAAAGCTTATTTCTATTTATTTTTATCATTATATAAATCATATATGAAATTAGGTATCAGTAAAACGGTTAATAATTCTTTGTATAGTCTATCAAGATTCAGTTTATCAGAATATAGTAATATTTTATCAGAAGATTTTGAAATGGTAAGTGATTATTATAGTACTTTAGTAATAAGAATTGTGGAAATATTAGAGTTTATTTATATTATTATTTATTTTTTCTTTATTAATAAAATTATTGGTATTATTACTTTAATTAGTTTTATAATCATTGTATTTTTATTATTTTATTTTAATAAGAATATTTCCAAAATTAATATTGAAAGAAAAAATAAAAATGATAAAAGAATAAGTTTATTTCAAGAAATCTTTTTGTCTCTTAAAACAATCAAAGGTTTTAATATTTATAAAGCCGTTAATAAAAGATTAGATATGACTGTTAATGATTATATTAAAAGTCATACAAAACTTAATATGACAAGATACTTATTAAGAGAGATTACTTTAGGAATAATTGATATTACTAAAATAATATCATTGTTTATTGGTATTAAATTGATTATTAATAATTATATGACTTTAGGTACTATTACGATAATTTATAGTTATTATACCAAACTTAGTGAATTATTTACATCAATTATTATTTTATCAGAGAGTTTAAATAATAAAGAAGTATCACTAAAAAGAATTGAAAAGTTATTTCAATACGCTAATAATCATGTGGTAGTAGAAAGTGATTATAATGATATTAAAGGTAATATTACTTTTAAAAATATTTTATATGGTAATAAATTATCTCCTTATTTATCATTTGTTTCTTTTAATATTAAAAGTAATACTCTAACCATAATTACTGGTAATCATAATTCATGTGTTTCTGTATTTGATTTATTACTTCGATATAATAGAAGTCATAGTGGAGAAATATTAATTGATAATATTAATATAAATGAATATAGTAACGATAATATTAGTAATATCATCGGATTTATTATGGAATATCCTACTTTTTTTAATACTAGTATAAAAGATAATTTAGAAATATTTGATAGTAACTTTGAAAATATTTTATCCATTTGTAAATATTTAGAAATTGATAAAGTCATCGAAAAATTAGATAATGGTTATGAAACTATTATGGATAATAATATCAATGATAATTTAAAATACATGTTAGCTTTAGCAAGAATTTTCTTAAAGAAAAGTAAAATTATTTTAATTAATAATATCTTAGATCATGTAAAGGGTAATACCTATAAAAAAATATGGGATATTATTGTTAATTTAAAGAAAGAACATACTATTATTATGATTACTTCTAATAAGGAATTGTTAGCAAATAATCATGTTGATAAAATAATATATATAAATAATAAAAAAGTATTAGGAATAGGTAAACATAGTGATTTATTAAAAAATAAAGATTACTTAGATTATTACAATGAATTATAATGGAACAATATGATTAAGGAGATATGTAAAAAATATTTTTTTAAAATTATACCTAAATATGTTGAACCATATTTCCACTTATGCTGAAGAGAAATGATTTATTAATCTCATTTTGTTAATAGTCTCTTTATTGACTCTAATAATAAAAAATAGTACTCTATCTACATCTAGATTAAGTACTTTACAATTTAGAAAAGTTAAGTGTTTCCATTTTTTAATATATGCAAGATGTCTTGCTTACATACTGGTGTTATCACATTTTGATACTATTATCAAGCATTTTTTTGCTATTAAATTCAATAATATGAGTAAAGACTATTCTTATCGGTTAGTTATAGTGCATTTTTATTATAATATTTAATATATATATTTTTATTTAATATGTATATAATAATATTGGGAATATATTGACAATATATTGAATATGTAATATAATTGAATATGTGAGGAGATGATATGTATGGCCAATATGTCAAATGCAATAAATATGAGTTTTAGAGTTGATAAGAATCTAAAACAACAGGCAGATACACTATTTAAGAAATTAGGTATTAACACAAGTGCTGCTTTAAATATGTTTTTGACTCAAAGTGTGCGTGAACAAAGTATTCCATTTGTTCCTACTATGAATGTTCCAAATGAAAGGTTATTGAAAGCACTGCAAGAGGTAGAAGATATTGAAAGTGGAAAAGTTAAAGCAAAACGATATAAAACTTTTGAAGATGCATTAAAGGATTTAGATTAATGAAATATGATATAGTATTAACGTCTGCTTTTAAAAGTTGCTTAAAAACGATAAAGAAAAGAAGAAAAGATTTAGACAAACTTACAACCGTTGTTAATATGATAGCAAGTGGTGAACAATTAGATGTAAAATATCGTGATCATGAATTAAACGATAATAAGCATTTTAAAAATTGTCGCGAGTTACATTTGGAGCCAGACTGGTTGTTAGTTTATAAAATAAACAAGAAAGATTTAATTTTATTTCTAATGGAAACAGGAACACATAGTGATTTATTCAACATGTAGTTGTGATAATAATCATAACTACTTTTCTTTTAAAATAGAATAATATGAGTAAAAAAATATAATTAAAGAATATATTTTGTTCTTATAGTAAAGATAACTATTATTGATTTGGAATTAATAATACTTGATTAATAGATAGATTATTGCTAGTTAAATTATTAATTTTTTTAATATCATCAACAGTAGTATTAAATCTTTTGGCAATAGAGTATAAAGAGTCACCTGATTTAACAGTATATGTTTGATTACTTGAATTATTACTGATATTAGGAATTAATAATATTTGATTAATAGAAAGATTATTGCTAGTTAAATTATTAAGTTTTTTAATATCATCAACAGTAGTATTAAATCTTCTGGCAATAGCGTATAAAGAGTCCCCTGATTTAACAACATATGTTTGATTACTTGAATTATTACTGATATTAGGAATTAATAATACTTGATTAATAGATAAATTATTGCTAGATAAATTATTAATTTTTTTAATATCATCAACAGTAGTATTAAATCTTTTAGCAATAGAGTATAAAGAGTCACCTGATTTAACAATGTATGTTTGATTACTCAAATCATCTTGATTATTAGGTTCATCTTTAATTATTTCTGGAATAATTAGTTTTTGATTAATAGATAAATTATTGCTAGATAAATTATTAATTTTTTTTATATCATCTACAGTAACATTAAATTTTCTAGCAATAGAATATAAAGAGTCACCTGATTTAACAAGATAGATATTCTCTTCATTTAAATATTTATTTATGGTATTAAAGATTATCTCTATAATATTATCATTATTTAATAAATTAGATCCATATTTAATAACAATACCTTGATTATTATTAATATTTCTTAATAATTCATAATAATCTAAATTAGTATTTATCGAACTTCTCAATTGATAGTATTTATCTACATTATTAAGATTATTACTTAAAGTTTTAGCAAGAATATCATTATCTTTCAATGGATAGATTATTTCTATTAAATTATTATTTGAATTTATTCTGTTACTAATTATAAATTTTTTATTATTATTAGATTTAATAATATTTATTTTTTCATTTAAAGTAAGATTATTTCCTAAAATATAAGTATCATAATTATTATTTTTAAATAAAATATCTAACTTATTAGATGAAGTTGATAAAAGACTATTATCATATTCAATATAAATTAAATTATTCATATTATAATATATGCATTCACTAAAATATTATTTATTTTTCTTGAAATAGAAGATTATTCTTGATATAATTATTATGATAAGGATAGGAGGAGAGTATGATTACTAAGTTCATTGTTAAATATAAAAATACTATTCTTCTATTTATTGGTATAATGTTAATTATATTATCTTTTATTTTAATAACATATGATAAATTTGAATTAATAAAAAGTAATGTCTTTGATGAAGTAGAGTTATTAAAATATGAAGAAAATAAAAAGAATGATTTAATTGATAAAAAAGATGATGAAGAAATAATTGATGATGTTGATACAAATATTGTTGATAATGATAGTAAAACTACAAAAGCAGTTAATGTTAATAAAAAAGAATATATTGGTTATTTAGAAATAAAGAAAATTAATTTAAAACAAGGATTAGTATCTAAAAATTCTTATTATAATAATGTTAATCGAAATATTCAAATAATTAAAAGTTCTAATTATCCTAATGAAGAAAATGGTAATGTTATTTTAGCAGCTCATTCAGGAACTAGTTCGATATCATATTTTAAAAATTTATATAAATTAGAGATTAATGATGAAGCTAAAATATATTATAAAGGAATGGTATATACATATAGAGTTAATAATATTTATAATGTTCCTAAAACAGGTACAGTTTTAATTAAAAGAGATATTTATAAATCAACATTAACTTTAATTACTTGTACTAAAGGAAGTAGTACTGAACAAACAGTATATGTTCTTAATTTAATAAATAAGGAGAGTGATAATAAATGAAATATGTAATATCACTTTCCATTATGGTATATTTTATACTATATATTATTTTAATATTAAATTTAACCGATAAAAGTAAAGTTATTAAATATAGTTTTATTACTTTTATGAGTGCTTTAATTATTGCAATATTTTTCATTAATGAAATTGTTATGGATTATTTAATATCTGTTGTTATTAGATATATCTATTACCCAACATTTTCTAGTATATTATTAACAGTTATTATAAGTATTATTGTTTTCTTACAAAATATTATTTTTGAAAAAAAAGATGATAAAAGAAGAATTATTAATTATACATTTGCTAGTTTTATTATTATAGCTTTTATTATCTTTCTATCACTTGATATTAATATTAATTCTTATAATTCATTATATAGAGAAGATAGTTTATTATGTATTAGATATATATCAAGAACAAGTATCATTTGGTTAATGATAAATAGTATTTGTAAATTTTATAAATTCTTGAATAAAGAGGTGGATAAAAATGGGTAAATATATTTATATGAAGATAACAGGGTTATTATTAGTTATTATTGGATTTAGTTATTCCTTAACTTCATTTGCTAAATTCTATGGATATCTTTTTGGAGATATAACGATAGCTAATGGTAATATCATTATTATGTCTTTAGGGTTATTATTTCCGTTATATACCTTTATTTTTGGAATATATTTCTATTTCTATAGTGATAAGTTTTTCGCTAATATAAACCCATTGATATTATCAAGTGGTATTTCAATGTTTATTGTAGGATTATCAAGAATATTTGTAAATAATGGTATAATGGAATTTATTCATTCATCATTTTCTATTGCAATTATTATTGCTTCCATTTTACTAGTTTACGGATGCTTTAAATATAAATATTAAAAAAATAATAAAAATAATTTACAGAAATTATACTTTTATGGTATAATTTTTTTATAGATAGAAAATAGGTGATAGAATGATAAAGAAATATAAAAACTTTATATATATATTTACAGTACTTGCATTTATAATAATGAGTATTGGATTAACATATTCATATTTTATATATAATAAAGAAATAGTTGTAGCCGATTTATCAGCAGGAAGTATTGGAATAGATTTTGTGGGAGAAAAAAGAACCATAACTAGTTCTAATATTTCAAGTAGTACTGATGGACAAGGAATGGTAAGTACTGGACTTGATTTTTCCGTAGAAGCAACCGCTGATACAGAAGAAATATTATATGAAGTAGAACTAGCACAAACAGGGTTAACCACGGAACAACTTGATCATGTAAGAATATATTTAACAGATCAAAATGATAGTGAAGTATTAGGAATATATACATATAATGAATTAATAAATAGTAAAAAAAATAATGGTAAAATGTTAACCCAAAGAATAATAGAAGGAAATCCTAATGGTACTGCTAAAACAACAACCAATAATTATAGATTAAGAATATGGTTAGATGAAGCAGGAGCTAATCTTACAAATGTAAATTATCAATTTGAAGTATATATTTATGCAGTTAATATTGAAAAAGATAATTATCATAAAATAACCTTTAATTCCAATGATAATCGAAGTGTTTATACCTTTAAATATGTAGAATCAGGGGAAACATATGGAGATTTTCCAAATATTAGCGGAATATCTAAATGGAAATTAAATGATGATGAAGTAACAAGTGAAACAAGTTTTGTAGGAATAAATGATATTGTACTAAATGGTGTAAAATTACAAACTTTATACAATATTATGAAAGTTTCTTCACAAGGAACAATAAATGATTTTAGTAAAACTAGTGAAGAAGATGGAACAAGTGGAGTATATGAAACAGTTGAAGGAACAACCCCAATATATTATTACAGAGGAGCAGTAGACAATAATGTCAAATTTGGAGATTATTGTTGGAAAGCTATTAGAACTACAGTAACAGGTGGCGTAAAACTAATCTATAATGGAGAAGCCGTAGGAAATCAATGTACGACGCAAACTGGAAATAGTACCATGATAAATAATGTATCAAATATGATATTTAATAATAGTGATGATAATGCAGCATATGTAGGATATACATATATTGATCCAACAACAAGTGAAGAGACAGATTCTAATATGAAACAAGTAATTGATACGTGGTACTCTAGTGCC
>CACZTI010000044.1 GCA_902783985.1 uncultured Erysipelotrichaceae bacterium
CTCATCCTGAAGTATTAAATTTATTATTACAAATATTAGATGATGGTAGAGTAACCGATTCTAACGGAAGAACAGTTGACTTTAAAAATACCATTATTATTATGACTAGTAATTTAGGCGATGAATATGCTTTAAATGGTGAAAAAGATAAAGTAATGGAAGAATTATCTCATACCTTTAAACCAGAATTTATTAATCGTATTGATGAAGTAATTATCTTTAATCCATTAAGTAAAGAAACAATTTATGAAATATTAGATAAAATAATTCATGAAACCGAAGAAAGATTAAAAGATAAAAATATTAAAATAAAATTAACTAGTAAAGCTAAAGATTATTTAGTAGATATTGGTTATGATGTTAATTATGGTGCAAGGCCATTAAGAAGAGTAGTATCACGTACCATTGAAAACATGATAGCTGAAAAAATAATACAAGGTGAAATAAAGTATGGTGATACCATAACCTTTGATTATGATAAAGATTTATTTATTAAAAGTGATTTAAAAGAAGTCCAATAAACTTCTTTTTTGTGTATAAAACAGTTTGTATGGTAAATATTGACATAAAAAATGAAACAAAAATAAGTGGTAGTAATTGACAAAAATTTCGTTATAAAGTAAACTATATTTAAGATATAAAAGATAAAGAGGTGTATTAAAATGAAAAAAAATTTAGGTGCCTTTTTTAGTATAATAATGATTGTCGCAATAGCAGTAAGTTTATATTTTATCTTTTCTGTTGAACAAGAAAAAATTGCTCGAACCATTAAATTAGATGAAGAAACAAAAGCTATATTTTATGTTGATGGAAAAAAATATGATGAAGTAATTATTGATGAAGAAAAAGGAAAAATAGAAGAGATGCCAAAAACTCCTAGTAAAGATGGGTATGTTTTTAATTATTGGGAACTAAATGGAGAAAAATTTAATTTAAATGATGAAATACTTAATACTATCACTTTAAATGCTAATTTTCAAAAAATTAATTCAAAAAAGGAAGTTGAATCAATTAATATTCCATCCAATATAAATTTACAAATAGATGGAACCAAACAATTAGAGGTATCATTTAACCCTATTGATGCTAGTGATAAAAATATTAAATGGACAAGTAGTGATACTTCTATCGCTACTGTTGATGATAAGGGAAATGTTAAAGCTAAAAAAGAGGGGAAAGCTATTATAACTGTTACAACAACAAATGGAAAACAAGCCAAATGTGTTGCAACAATAGTAAAAAAGGCTGAAACACCAAAAGAAGAACAAGAAAGTCAGCCAAAACAAGAAATTGAATATAAAAAAATTGACTTTATTGTAAGTAATTTGCAATTGGAAAAAGGTAAAATTATACCACTAACACAAATTCTTTCATCAACAGAAGGTATCAATATTTATTATAAATTAGAATTAGAAAATAATACCATTGCTGAAATAAATGATAAAAACATTAAAGCCAATATGATGGGATCTACGAAATTAAAATTATTATTAAATGATGAAGAGCAATCATCACTAAATATTTCAGTTGTACCAAAAGATTATATTATTAGTTTAGATTATAAGACATATCAAATATATAAAAAATATACTAATATTACATTATCTGAAGATAACAATTACCCAGGAATGCAAAATTTTGCTTTTTCTTATTTTGGTACTGATAAAGAAAGATTATTCTTATCAACATCAGCCGAATCACATATTCCTTTAAATGCTTTTAAAAATGGTGAAGTAGACGAAAATTCCGCAATATTTAAAAATGTTCAAAGAACAATTGTTTATAAAATAACTCCAGAAAAAATGCTTTTAAATAGAATGTATTTGGAATTATCAGGACATGGTGCTGGTTTTGATATTGAAAAAAATGATGAAATACTATGGATTAATGATTTAGGAACCGCAGTTAGTAAAGATTCAAGCGGTTATTGGGCTAAAAATTATGGTGTTATGAGAATAGCTTTTAGTCCAATCCCTAAATATGGTTCATTTGATAAAATGGTAAGTTATAAACTTATTAAAGATCATGTTAAGTATAGTAGTCCAGAACCATGTGTTGATGAAGAAAATAACATGATTGCCATTGTAATAGCAAATCATATAAAAATATATAATTTAGAAGATTTCAAGAATGGTGTTGTTACAGAACTATATAATTTTTATTTAAAACCAACTACTACAGCATCTAATTTAACAAGACAAGGATATGCAATATCAAATGGTTATTTATATGGATTATATGGAAATGGAGGTCAATATCCTGTCGTAGAAGCATATAATCTTAATGGTTATCCTGTAAAAAGTATTAGGTTAAAAAGAGGTTATAGTATAGCAAATAATAGAGAACCAGAAGGAATTAAAGTATATAATAATCAAATATTTATTGGATCAATTTTATCAAAACAAAAAAGTTCAAGAGGAGTAGATATTGTCTTGAATGAAATAGGTTATTTCAAATAAAAAGTTTAAAAAAATCAAAGTGACACATAATAATTATGGTGATAAAAAATGAATGATATTATTTTAGTATCAATAAAAGGTGTTGTTTCTTTGATTTTTCTTTTTTTTGTTATTAAAATATTAGGTAAAAAACAAGTTAGTCAATTAAATATTTTTGATTATGTAATAGGAATAAGTCTAGGTAATATCGCTGCTGAAATGACTATTAATAGTGATATCACAATTATAGAAGGTTTTCTTGCTATGTCAATATATGGTTTATGTTCTCTATTTGTATCTTATATTACAACTAAAAGTATTATCGCAAGAAGATTTATTTCAGGTGTACCAATTGTTTTAATGGCACATGGTAAAATAAGTAAAGAACAGTTAAAAAAAGTAAAACTTGATATTAATGACTTAATGCAAGATGCCAGAGAAGATGGAATATTTGATTTAAGTGAAGTTGATTATGCCATTATGGAAGTAAGTGGTAAAGTAACATTTTTATTAAAATCAAAATATGATTCTGTAACTAAGGAAGATATGAAAATCAAAGAAAATGATAAAGGTTTATCTGCTAACCTAATTTTGGATGGCAATATCATGGAAAATAATTTAAAAAACATTGGTAAAGACAAACAATGGTTATTAGAAAAATTAAAAAAGTATCATAAGAAACCAGAAGATATTTTCTTATTAACTTATAATGAAAATGATGAAATAAATATCTTTGACACAGATACCAATATTAATCTTAGTATATTAGAATAAGTGTATTATTAATACACTTTTTATATTGTTTAGTAAAATAAATATTAAATAATATCTGAAAAACAATTGCATTATTTTAAACTTTATGCTATATTATTAACCGAGTAAGAAATTGCTCCTTGGCGAAGAGCCCGTATAGTCCAAAAGGAGGTGTAGATATGAGAAACTATGAAGTTATGTTTATAGTAAGACCTAATCTAGAAGATGAAGCTACTAATGCTGTATGTGAAAGCATGAAAAAAGTATTAGAAGATAAAGGCGCTACTATTAATGAAGTAGTTAATATGGGAAGACGTGAACTTGCTTATGAAGTAAGAAAATTCAATAACGGAAATTACTTTTTATTTAAATTAACTAGTGATAAAGAAGCTGTTAAAGAATTTGATCGTGTTGCTAATATTAATGAAGATATTATTAGACATATTGTTGTAAAAAGAGAGGATTAAGAAGAATGAATAAAGTTTTTTTAATAGGAAGACTAACAAGAGATCCAGAACTTAGATATTCAGCAAGTAATACCGCTGTAATGAGATGTGCAATTGCCGTTGATCGACAATTTGTAAGAGAAGGCGAAGAAAGAGGCGCTGATTTCATTAATATTGTAGCATTTTCAAATCGTGCAGAAACAATGAATAAGTATTTAACAAAAGGAAGTAAAATAGCTATTGAAGGAAGAATTCAAACAGGTAGTTATGATGACAAAGATGGAAAGAAAGTTTATACTACAGATGTTTTAGTAGATAACTTTGAATTCTGTGATAATAGAAATTCTGGTAATGAAACAAGTAGTTATTCAAGTCCAGAACCTGTAAGTGAACCACAAGAATCAAATGGTTCATCAAGTGCAAACGATCCTTTTGCTGATTTCGGAGCTAAAATCGAAGTAGACGATAATGAATTACCATTCTAGAAAAGGAGGAAATATGGCAGAGTTTTATAAAAAGAAAAAGAAAGTATGCTATATGTGTACTGGAAAAGATATTGATTATAAAGATGTAGATATCTTAAAAAAATATATTAATGATAAAGGTAAAATTTTACCAAGACGTGTAACAGGTGCTTGTGCTAAACATCAAAGATGTATTGCCGAACAAATTAAAAAAGCAAGAGCAATTGCCCTTTTACCTTATACAAAATAAATATGATTTGAAAACCTCGAATTTGTAAATATTTCGAGGTTTTATTAAATTTAAGAGGTCTTAAAGTGACCAGAAATTGTATTTGTATGAAATAAATTAAAAAAGTAATGGAACATTCTAGTCAAGATAGTTAAAAATATCTTAATAAATTCTCTTAAATCATTGTTAAAAAACAAATAATTTTGTATAATTATATTGTGATGTGTATGAAATTAAAAAAAAGTGTTAAAAGAGGTTTAATAGTAATTTTATTTGCTATTATTATAATTATTAGTATATTTATTTTTAAGAAAAAAGAAAATTATAAAGTGAAAGAAGATGTTAAGGAAATGCCAGAAGTAAATACTGAACCAGTATATAAAGATCATGGTCATGAATTTAATTTAACTTATGGTAATTATCTTGAAAAATATTATGAACGATACTTAAAATATAAAGAAAAACATCCAGAATACACAGATGACTTAATTATCACATATGTAAATATTGGTTTAGATAATCCATTTTATACCAATATGGAAGATACTAATATGGATGATGGTATCCTAGTTTTATGCAATAAGTATCATACTTTAAAAAGTAATTATGTACCAGATTTAGTATCGCTTAATGGTTATGGAGGAGGTCAAATGGCTAAAGTAGCTGCCCCTCATTATAAAGAAATGGTAAATGCTGCTAAAAAAGATGGTATAAAACTTTTTAATGTATCAGGATATCGTAGTTATTCAACCCAAAAAACATTATATAATAATTATGTTAAAAGAGATGGTACCGAAAAAGCCGATACTTATTCGGCAAGAGCGGGAACATCGGAACATCAAACAGGACTTGCTAGTGATATTAATACCGCTAGTAGTAAAGCACATTTTGAAAATACTAAAGAATATAAATGGTTAATAGAAAATTCTTATAAATATGGATTTATTTTAAGATATCCTGAAGGTAAAACTTTTATTACAGGATATAAATATGAACCATGGCATTATCGTTATGTAGGTGTTGATGTTGCAACTGTTATTCATGAAAAGGATATCACCTATGAAGAATACTATGCAACATATATATTGAAAGGATAGATTATGAATAAAAGTAAAGTTAATTTTTGGACAATTCTTTTTATTGCAGTAATTATTTATTTTGGTTTTGGTATAGTTAATAAAGTTAATAAAAAAATTATTGATCACTATGATAATAATGATAAATATGTATATAGTGATAGTATTTTTAGTTTAATAACAACTCCTGAAAATAAAATTATGGAAGATACTATTAAAACATATTTAACAAAAAAAGGTTATGATGTCGAAATAGTTTACGCTGATAATCTTGATATCGTTGATAAATTAAATGGGGGAGAGAAATATGATGCCATATGGGCAAGTAATTCCATTTGGTTAGATAATTTAAATAATATTTCAACAAGTGACTCCAAATCAACTAGTATAACTCCAATTACTTTTGGAATTAAAAAAAGTAAAGCCGAAAAACTTGGCTTAGTTAATAAAAATGTTAAAATGAGTGATATTCTAACATTAATTAAGAATAAAGAATTAACATTTAGTATGGCCAATCCTATTAATACTAATAGTGGAGCTTCAAGTTATTTAAATATTTTAACAACTCTTGCGGGAAATCCAGATGTTTTAACTAGTAAAGATTTAAATAATAATAAACTTAAAGAAGATATGAAAAGTTTCTTTCAAGGATTAGCAAGAACTTCTGGTGATGAAGATTTCCTAGAAAAATCATTTATTAATGGTGATTATGATGCAGCTTTTACTTATGAATCATCTATTATTAATATCAATAAAGAATTAGAGAGTCAACATAAAGAAACATTATATGCTATATATCCAGTAGATGGTGTAGTTGTTTGTGATTCACCACTTGTTTATATTAATAATCATAATGATGAAAAAAAAGAAGCTTTCCTTACTTTACAAGAATATATTTTAAGTGGCGAAGGACAAGATATCTTACTTCGTAATGGAAGACGTACATGGTATGGTGGAACAACCAATTCGGCACCTAAAGATATCTTTAAAAAAGAGTGGGGTATTGATACTACGAAATACATATCACCCCTAAAGTATCCTAATCAATCTGTTATTAAAGAAGCTTTAAAAATGTATGTAGAGGAACTAAGAAAACCTGTTCATGTAGTATTTTGCTTAGATTATTCAGGCAGTATGTACGGTGATGGATATGCATCCCTTGTTAATGCTATGGATTATATCTTTACTGATAAAGCTACTGCCAATATGATTAATTTCACGGAAAAAGATAAAGTAGATGTTCTAGCTTTTGGTTCTAATGTTCATAAAATAGGTAGTGAAAAAGGTAATAATACCGGAAAACTTTTAGAAAAAATAAGAGAATATGAAGTAAATGGAGCAACGGCTCTATATCCATCAGCAATAGAAGCTTTAAAACTCTTAAAAGATGAAAATGATAACTATAACACATCAATTATTCTTATGACAGATGGTGATGGAAATATTGGTACATTTAAAGAACTTGAAGAAACATATCAAAAAATAAATAAAGACATCCCAATTTATTCTATAACCTTTGGTTATGCCAATGAAGAGCAATTAAATAAAATGGCTAGTTTATCTAATGGTAAAGTCTTTGATGGAAAAACAAACTTAACAGAAGCCTTTAAAACAGTAAGAGGTTATAATTAATATGAATAAAAATATTATATCAAGTGTTGTAGGAGCAGGTTTCTTTGCTGTAGGATACCTTGGACTTTCTCTTGCGCTTCCACCAGCTCTTGCATTAGGAGCAGTCTCTTTTGTAGCTTCGGAACTAATTGTTAATGGCGCTGATAAAAAAATAGAAGAAAGAAAAGAGTTATCATTCAATGAAAAAATAAATGAGGCAAGAAAAGATAATAAACATATTAAAGAAATAATTTCGAACATTGAAGATGAAGAAGTTTGTAAAGATATAGATGAAATTAATAAGTCAACTACAAAAATTATTAATTATATTGAAAAAAATAAATTAAAAAATAAAACATCAGATAAATTTTTTGAGTACTATTTACCAGTTTGTGTTAAAATAATAGATAGATACGACGACATTGAAAATCAAAGATTAACAAGCAGTGATAGTAAAAAGTTCATGAATGATGGAAAAAGAATAATTAAAGATACCAATAATTCCTTTAAAAAGATTTTAGATAGTTTATATCAAAGTGATATTGCAAACGCTGAAGCTGAAATGAAAGTATTTAATTCAATCTTAAAATCAGATGGATATGATGAAAGTATCTTAGAAAGTGGTGATGATGATGAATAAAAAACAAATAATAGGAATTGTTATTCTAATAGTCTTAGTACTTCTAATAATAGGATATAAAAACTTTGGTAAAGAAGTATTAAATAGTAATTTAACAACTATTTATGTAGCAACTGGTGGTGGTAAAGAAGATTTCTTAAAAGATGAAGAAGTCTTAGAAATATTAAGAAAAGAATATAAATTAAATGTTGTATTTGATACATGGAGTAATAGTAAGACAGTAAGTAAGCCATTAATTAGAGAAACTATTGGTCTTGGAAATAGTGATATTATATCAAGAATGGAAAATGGTGAAAAATTTACTATTAATTCAGAAGGTGTAACAAAGTATGATGCCTTATTTACTTCAGATATTAGATATTATGATTATTATAAACAAAAACCAACTGGTGAAGAAGCAGAAAGATATACAGTTTTAGGTGGAGGATTAACTCTTAATACACCAATTGTTTTCTATAGTTGGGATAAAATAGTAGATGCTTTAATCGCTAATAATCTAGCTAAAGAAGAAAATGGTATATACTATGTTACGGATATGGAAAAGCTAGTTAGTTATATCCTAAATGGTAAAAAATGGAGTGAGTTAGGTGTATCAGATGATATTTATGGAAATGTAAGTATTTCATCAATTGACCCGGTTAAATCAAGTCCTGGAGCTACATATTATGGATTACTTCTTGGTATACTTTCCAAAGGTGAAATAACCGAGGCTAATGTAAAAGCCAATATGCCAAAATTAAAAGATTTATATATTAAATCAGGTAATATGAGATTTACTCCAGCAGATCTTTTCCAAGAATATTTAAGAGCTGGTATGGGAACTCAAAAAATAATTGTTGATTATGAAAAGAGTATTATTGATTTCTCTAATTCCAATAAAAAAGGTTTTGA
>CACZTI010000045.1 GCA_902783985.1 uncultured Erysipelotrichaceae bacterium
GGTTTAAATTCTTCTTTTGGAGTATCAAATAATGTATTCATAACATCACCATATCCAGTTTACTACAAAATTTAAATAAATTAAAGCAATTTTACTTATATAAATCATAAAACCTCATTTCTATATCTAAGAAACAAGGTTAAATCTTAAAAAATATTTTATTTAACTTTTTTCCAAATATTATAATATTCTATTAAGGAAACAATAGACATAATTGTTGCAAAATAAATTAAGAAATCAGCAACTTTTAAATTAATAAGTTCAAATGGTAAGTTATAGAAAAACATTAATCCAAGTCCTAGCATCATAGATGCTGTTTTTATTTTTCCTGATTTAATAGCAGCAGTTACATAACCACGCCTTAATAAATCAAATTTTAAAGCATTTACTATTTCATCTCTAAATATATATATTACGGGTATAATTAAAGGAATAAATCCACGACATGCAAATGTAATTAAAACAACATCAACAAGTGCTTTATCCGCAATTGCATCTAATAATTTTCCAGTATCTGTAACTTGATTTGTTTTTCTTGCAATACTTCCATCTAAAAAATCAGTTAATGCTGCAAATATATAAATAATTCCAGAAATTAAATAAAGAGAATCAACTATTAACCCATCTATATTAAATTTAGGAAAATTAATTCCGATCGCATAAAAAGGAAATAAACATAAAAATATTATAAAACATGTTAATATTAATCTTAATATAGTTAGTCTATTGGGTAAGTTCATAATATATACCTCCTGATAATTCTTTAGATATTTTAGGTTCTTCAGTTACAATTTTTAAAACTAAATATACTATTAAAGATATAAATAAAAGAACAGCAATAACTAAAACAATTGGTGCTAAATCATATTTACTATGTTTAATTTTTGTATAAGGAGAAGAAATTTTATTTTCTACTTCCTTTGTTTTAGCATTTTTTATATCATCAAGTGATATTTTAGATGTTTTTTCAAAAATAAAATCATTAAATTCATCAAGCATTTTAGAAACATCTAATCCTAAATATTTAGCATATGATGCAATCATATCTTTTAACTCATACATATCTTTAAATGCTTTAGAATTACCATCTTCAATTGCTTCTAAAATCATGGGATTTATATCTAAATCTTCACTTGCTTCATTTATACTTACACCATTTTTTCTTCGCTCTGTTTTTAAATATTCTCCAATTTCATTCATTATATATCACCTATTTTTAATAAAATACTTTATAAGCCATGTTCTGTACCACTTGGGTGGCAAACATTTATCTATTATATTTCTATAATCCTAGGTTGTGTTCATTTCCACTTCCCAGACTCCCCTACCATTATTTGGGTTTCTCACTTGTGGGGTTTACTATGTTCCACTTCCTCCGTTTCCAGATTCTTCATCACTATAGCACTTTTACAATTACTTTAACCATATCCAAAGACTTAGGTTATTTCATAGCCGTTAGCATAAAGCTACCTAGGGTTATTTTTTCCCCTAGCACAAACACTAAAAGCATCGCAGCTTTTGTGAGCATGGACTTTCCTCTACATAATATATGCAGCGTTTGTCAAAGTATTTTATTCATCCTTTCCATAAACTGTTTTTTCAAGATTTGATAATCTCTTTAAAACATCAAGACTATTATAATTTCCCTCTTCTTTTTGCATTCCTTTAGATATTTCAAGAGTTGTTTTTAAATCTCTAATTTCTTGCTTTAAATTCAAAATGGTCTCCGTTTGTTCATCTTTTTCTCTTTGCAAATCTTTAATAATACGATCAAAAGCTTGATAATCTGCTATTATTTCATCAAGAAATTGATCAACTTCTTTAAGACGATAACCACGAGTATCAATTTTAAATTCTTTATATAATATTTTTTCTGGTGTTAAATTAATTAAATTCTTATTCATAATTTCACCTTCCTTCATAAGAAATCCAATTTCTTATAGATATTATATCATTTTAAATTTATAACTACAATATTATTTTTTAAATTTTATTTGCTTTCAATACAAACCTTTTGAACAATTGTTAAAGAAATAACTAAACAAATTAAGAATGAGCCTCCATATGACATAAATGGAAGAGGAACACCTGTTAATGGCATAAGTCCCATTACTCCACCTAGATTAATTAAGGTATGTAGCAAAATATACCAAAAGATTCCATAACACATAAGTCTTCCCATTTGATCATTACTCTTTTTCGCTATTAAGAATATTCTCCATAAAACAATAAATATCATCGTTAATATTAATCCTGCTCCAAGAAAGCCTAATTCTTCCGTTATAATAGCAAAAATAAAATCCGTATATGCTTCTGGTAAATAGAGGTATTTTTGGGTACTATTTCCAAGTCCAACACCAGCTAGTCCACCATTATTAAAAGCAATATATCCATTACATACTTGTGTTCCTGTAGTATAAAACTTTTCTTCACTACAAGGTGCTGTAAAATCAAATCTTTGAAGCTGTCTTTCAAAAAATACTTGAATTCCATTATTCATGAGTAAAAGAAGGACGATAACTATTCCAACTCCACCGGTTATTAAAATTCTTTTTTTTACTTTACTACTTATTGGACAAGATAAAAACATCATAAAAATAACAGATAAATAGATAATAGCTGTACCTAAATCTGGTTGTAATAATATCAAAATGGTATTAACTATAATTACGCCAAATAATAACAAATATGATTTAAAACCATGATTTTTTTTAATACTAATATAATGTGACATCCATACAATACTTGCTATTTTAACAAATTCACTTGGTTGAAATTGAATACCCCTAATGTTTATCCAGCTTCTGGCTTGATTAATTAATTTTCCATAAAACAAAACTACTACTAGTAAACCAATTAATACTAGGGATATTATCCAACTAAAATATCCATATGTTTTAGTATTAAATCTTAGCATAACAAAGCTAATTACAAGACTTACAGCCAAAAAAAAGAGTTGTCTATTAAAGAAATGGTATGGTGTTGTTTTATATTTCATAAAACTAGTAACATTACTTGCGGAAAATATCATTATTAAACCAATTATTAATAATAATACACTAATAATTAATAAAGGTTTATCCATTTTCTTTAACATAACTCCTCCTAATTATATTATTTCTATTTCTTCTTCTGGTTCTTTTTTTACATTTTTCTTTTTCTTTATTAAGTTTTTAATTTTATTTAATTTATCATATTTCTTCTTCTTTTTATCTTTAATTTCTAAAACAAATAAGACAATTATTGCAATAACTTCGATAATTATGCTAACAACAATACTTGTTTTATTAGTTACAATGCTTTTACTTTCAACAATATTTAAAGTATACTCTCTTTCAATAATCGCTTCATCTAGACCTAAAGTTACTTTAACAATGACTTTAGAACCATCCTTTAAATCTTTATTATCAATTATTTCGATTTCAGCGTTTGGATCACTTGCAAGAGCTGTAATATTTAATTTTTCAGGAACATCACGAAATTTTAAAGTATAATCTAAGACATTTGGTTCAAAATCTAATTTAGAATATTCACTTACCTCTAATTTTTTTAAATTCGCTAGTGATTTATCTAAGTTTGGTTCTCTTATTACTTTAATTTCATAAATACTTTCAGCTTTTTCATTAATAACTTTTATTTTAATGATATTTTCTCCTACTTCAAGGGTTTCTGGTTTATCAATTTCAACTTTGGCTTCACTTTTTTCAGGAGTAGCCTCTACCATTATTTCATTAACGCTATATTCTACTTTTTCTTCATATTGTAATTTTTCTTTATCAAATTTTAAATTAATTTTATCTATTTTTAATGTTTTTAAATAAGTATTTGGTTTTATACCACGATTTACAACAATACGATATGTTTTGGTATCATTGTTTTCAGCTTTAACATCGAAATCCAAGGCAATACTACTGCGATCTAGTGGAAATTCAAAATTTAAATCAGTCATTATTTTGGCTTTGGTATCATTGGTTACGGCATTTACAACAATTTTTTCATCATCAAACTTTGATGTATAATTATAAACAAATACCTCTTCCATTAAGGTAATTTCTTCATCATTAACTTTTAAACTTTTTAAAGTATAGTCATTACTTTTTTCATATTTATTAATGGTTATATTATAGGTATTTTCAATAACCTCATCACCTTTATCATTTTTCACAACTATTTTTATAAGATTAGAAGGTGATGTTAAATCAAGGGAAAAACCACTTTCTCGATCAACAGTTGCTTCACTATCAATTTTTGTATATGTAACAGTCGCTTTATCAGAATCAACTTCAATAGTACAATCATATCCTGTACATGTAGCATCACGACCATTTACTTTAATACTACCAATTGTAGCTTCTCCTTCGGCATAAACATTAAAACTAAAAATAAGAATTAAAAACATTAAAACTTTCTTCATTGTATACTCCTAAAATTAAGTATAGCATTAATAAAAAGTTTTTTCAAGTAGATGAAAAAAAGTAGCATAAAAAAAGAAAACATTTCTGTTTTCTAAATAACATCCATAAATATTGATAAAGCAAAGAATAGTATTCCAAGAAAAAGGGTTAATCTACTAATAAATAATTCACTACCTCTTTCTTTTCTTTTACTAAATAAATCAATACTTCCACCGCTAATGATACCACCAGCAGACTCTGCTTTGCCACTTTGTAACAAAACAATAATAATCAATAATATAGATATAATTAAAAATAATATTTTCATAAAAAAACCTCACTTTCAATAAGATAACACAAAATAAAAGAAAAATCAACTATCTATGATGAGATACTACATTTTCTTCATTTATTTCTGACATCAAATTAATTCTTTCCATTAATATTTTATTTTGAATATCTTTTTCTATTAAATCAATTTTTCTTTTAAAAAAATTCATTTGCTCTTTTTTTAAATAATTTTCATATCTCTTAATTAATTCATGACGAAATTTATCTATTTCATTAAGACAAATCATATAGCCATCACTTGGGTTATCATCTTCATCAATTCTAATAATTAATTCTAATAGTTTTTTAAAACTTTGATCTGTTTTTCTTTTAATAACTTTATAGATTAAATCATTATTATAAAAACAAATTTTACCAGTAAATTCTTTTTTATTTTTTATAGAAAAAGTTTTACTATAATTAATATCCTCATAATTTAAATAATTATTTTCAAATATTAAATGATATTTATTCATGATGATCCTCCAATAAATCTGGTCTATTTAATTTAGTTTTTCTTACTTGTTCATTTAATCTATATTCATTAATTTTTTTATGATCACCTGAAAGTAATACCTCTGGTACTTCCATTCCTTCATAGATTCTTGGTTTGGTATAAACAGGATAATCTAATAAATTATTATTAAATGATTCATTTTCACTACTATCACTTTTAATAGCGCCATCTAAAAGTCTTGTAATACTATCCACAAGGACCATTGCAGGAATTTCTCCACCAGTTAATATATAATCACCAATACTTATTTCCATATCACAAATACTAAGTATTCTTTCATCAAAACCTTCATAATGACCACAAATAATGATTAAATGTTTCTTTTTTGATAAATCATAGGCTATACTTTGTTTATATGGAATACCTTGTGGAGTCATTAGAATAATAAAACTATCTTCTGTTTTAAGAGCATTAACGCAATCAAAAATTGGTTGACACATTAATACCATACCACTACCCCCACCATATGGAGTATCATCAACATTACCATGCAAATCATTTGTATAATCACGAAAATTATGAATATTTATTTCTACTAATCCTTTTTCTTTGGCTCTTTTAATAATAGATTCGGTAAATACTCCATCAAACATTTCGGGAAAAAGTGATAAAATATCTATTTTCATAAACCAGAAACCTCCATTATTTTAATCTTTTTTTGTTTAAAATCTATGTTTTCAATAAGTTCAAATGGTATATATCCATCAATAACTTTTAATAATTTTTTATTATTATTTAAATATGTTATATCAAGAACCTCTTTTTCTATCTCACTATTATAAACTAAAAAGCCAATTAAGTCACTATCTAAATAATCAAAATCATCTAAGTATTTACCCCTATCAATATAGACTAAACTATTTTTATTAAAAGGTATATCATTAATATCACTTATACCTTCTAAAGTAACCATATCATAATCTTTATGTTTTCGATATGAATTAATAATGTAATCTTGATTATTAATAATAATACTATTACCTATTTGAAATACTTTATCTTTATATTTAAAGTTTGATTTAATTCTTATTTCTCCTTTAATACCATGGGTATTAACATATTTACCTATAATAACTTTATTCATTGCTACCTCTTAATTCATATAATAAAATACTTGTTGCTACTGCCACATTTAAACTTTCACAATGAGGATTCATTTTAATATAGAGATTTTTATCAGTTAAGTTTAATAATTCTTTTGAGACGCCATGACCTTCATTTCCCATAATTAAAGCATATTTATTAGTTTTAATATTTCTTACATCAGTACCTTCTCTTACATCAGTTCCAAGAATTAAATAATTATCTTTTTTTAGTTTTAAGATAACTTCTTTTAAATCATCATATAAAATATTCATATGAAATATCATTCCTTCTGTACTTCTTAATACTTTATCATTATATATATCAACACTATTATTTGAAAGAATAATGGTATCAATATCAAAAGCTTTACTACTTCTAATAATTGTTCCTAAATTACCTGGGTCTGATATTTCATCTAGTAACAAAATTCTATTTCCTTTAATTTCATTATTTTTTCTTATTTTACAAATACCAATAACTTTACCAGAATTAGTAAGATTTGATAATTTATTTAAAACATTACTAGTTACATAGGTTATTTCATTATTATAATTAAAAGATAATTTAGTATTTTCTTCTATTAAGACATCTATTAAAATACCTGACTTTTGGGCTTCTTCACATAGATGCATTCCTTCAATTAAAAACAATCCTTCTTCTTTTCTTCCTTTAACTGTTTTTAAAGAATTATATTTTTTTATTTTTTTATTATCTAAACTAGTTATAACCATAAATACTCCAATTCAATGTTATTATACACTATTATCTTCTTTTTTTATATAGAAAAAAAGAAATTATTTTTAAATAAATTTTTCAATAATTTCTTCTATTGTTAATGCTTTAACTTTAGTATATACACCATCATATTTTTTTTCTTCTTTACTGGTTTCTTTAAAAGTAAATGAATTATCGGTAACTTCTATTTCATATTTATTATCAAATAATTCAGAAGTTAATTTACCATTAGCATCAATTGTAAAATCAAGAGCTAAGAAATCAATATTTTTATTTAGTGATAATCTAACAGTTGTTTCATCCTTTTGATAAAGGTATGCAGTTATACTATCTTGCTTAAATTCACCATTATATTTGGAATTTAATAATGTTTCATTACCATAGTTATCATTAAAATAATCATTAATGGTATAATCAGATATTTTACTATAATCTCCTGCTTCTATTTTTGTATCATTAGTTTCTATTTTTAGATTACCATTTTGTAATGATAATGTATAATTATTTTCTAAAATACTTTGAATTATTTTACCATTAACTACCGCTCCATCAAAGACTACACCATAATCATCTTTTTCTAGATTGAAAGCAATACTATCATCTTTCTTTTGGTATATCTTAACTTTTTCATTTCCTTTTTGGTAGACACCACTAAATGATATTGTTTTTACTGGTTCTTGTTTAGTTTCTTGTGGCTCACTTTTCTTCTCAAGAAAACCTTTATAAACTCCTAAACCAATAAGTGCAATTCCTAAAATCATTAATACAATAAATATTATTTTGTTTGTTTTATTTTCCATCTTACTCTCCTTAAAATAATATTATCATATATTATTTTTCTAATCAAGAAAAAAATCCTTTTTGATAGAGTTTTTCTTTTATTTTTCTTTCTAGTTCATCACCAGTGTATTTTCTTTCTAATTTAATTCTTATTTTTTCTCTTTCTTTTTCTTTTAATTCATCTTGATTATCAATAGTTATATTATTTAAACATGAATTAATTAATTCTTTATCATAACCCAAATTTATTAAATTAATTAACATTTTATTTTTAAAAATATATAAACTTTTTTTATTAACTTTTAATTGTTTTTCTAAATAGTGATTAATTCTCTCTTTCCAAAATTCATCATCATATTCTAAATATTCATAATAATCATTGTAATCAATTTCCATATCTTCCAAATGCTTAATAATTTTTTTTGGACCATCAACTGATAAATTAAGATGATCACTTATATAACATTTAGCATAATAATTATCATTTAAATAACCCATATTAATTAATTTATCAATAGTTTCTGAAATATTTTTATTATCATATCCTTTTTTATTTAAATAATCATACATGCCCTTTTTAGATTCAACATGACTTGATATTCTTTTTATGGCAATATCATATATTTCATATTCACTATTTATTTTTAATAAGTTATCTAAATCATCAATTTCTTTTTTCCATAAAAGATTTTCTTTTAAAATGACATCTTCATATAATTTTATCTTTTCATTATTATCTAAAATTAATTCATATTTATTACTACTAACTTTTTTATATTTTATTATTTTCATAGGAACCTCAACAATTAATATAATTATATCAATAAATATTTTATTATACAAATATTTCTCAAAAAATTAGAACAAGAAAAACTTAATAAAAAGAAACTCTTAAAGGAACAACGAAAGAAGGAAATCATATCAACTAGTTGATATGATCCTTCTATCAATGTTCTCAATATTATAACCTATTACGATAGATAGGGAGAGTAAAGAAAATTCTTATCGGTTATAGTGCATTTTTATTATGATATTTAATATGCATATTTTTGTTTAATAAGTATATAATAATATTGAATATGTATTGACAACATATTGAATATATAATATAATCAAATATGTGAGGAGATGATATGTATGACTAATATGTCAAATGCAATAAATATGAGTTTTAGAGTTGATAAGAATCTAAAACAGCAGGCTGATACACTATTTAAAAAGTTAGGTATTAATACAAGTGCTGCTTTAAATATGTTTTTAACTCAAAGTGTACGTGAACAAAGTATTCCGTTTGTTCCGACTATGAACGTTCCAAATGAAAGATTACTATCTGCTATTAAAGAAGTTGAAGATATCGAAAGTGGCAAAATAAAGGCAAAAAGATATAATACTTTTGAAGATGCATTAAAGGATTTAGATTAATGAAGTATGATATAGTATTAACATCTGCTTTTAAAAGTTGTTTAAAAATGATAAAAAAAAGAAGAAAAGATTTAGACAAACTTACAACCGTTGTTAATATGATAGCAAGTGGGAAACAATTAGATGCAAAATATCGTGATCATGAATTAAACGATAATAAGCATTTTAAAAATTGTCACGAATTACACTTGGAGCCAGATTGGTTGTTAGTTTATAAAATAAACAAGAAAGATTTAATCTTATTCCTAATGGAAACAGGAACACATAGTGATTTATTCAACATGTAGTTGTGATAATAATCATAACTACTTTTCTTTTAAAATCAAATAATATGAGTAACTTAGGTTAGTGCAGCATTTTTATACACTCTTTTAACTATGAGTTTTTTATTAACAGTGAATACAGTTCTAGTTATGCTATCTCTATCCACTGTGGATAGAGATTTCCACAAAAATTGACTAGTCAAATTTTAATTTTTTTTACAATATTGCAAAAAGATATTATATAAAATTACTCTGTGATTTTATTCATATTTTAACACCAAAATTGGTGTTAAAATAATTGCCCATTTTTTTCCTTTTTTGTTGCCATAATCTAAATTACTACCAACAATTTATAATATTATAATAATAAAAAATCCTACAACAAAGGGGTCGGGGGAATAGTTGTAGGATTTTATTGCTTTTTTATCTCTTTTTAATATGGAGTATCTCTATAATATAAAAACCATTAGAGAATAAACAACTCTAATGGTCATTTTTGTAAAGGGGATTTATATCAATTATTAATATGTTCTAAAACTATATCACTTGTAATTATGAAGTTTGTAGTATCCCATTTCTTTCAACCCTAAAATCATAACCATCTCCACCTACTCCAATCTCTTCACCATCTGCATCGCCGAATGCATATGCATAATTAGAATAATCTCCACATTGAAATTTATTAAAAGTGGTATCAACATCACAAGTATTATTCCACAAATTACTTCCTTGGAGTAATTCTATATTTTCAGAATATTTTCCAGTTGACGTGTTTTCAAGACAAAACAACTCTGTTCTATCTTTTAAACCACATACATATGCACGCTCAATTTCATTATTATTATTCAAAACCAATCCGTAAAAACCATAATATCCTGTACTACTTACAACATCATTATAATCATTATAGTAATCACCTGGTTGATTTAGTACGGAAGGAGTTTCTCCTACTGTATTCCATGTAGTGTATAATGTATCAAATGAAGCTCTATATACACATCCTTCTCCTGGACAAGAAGCAAGTGTTGGTGTTACAACTGGAGCGGTAACCCAAGTGCCTTCTTGTGCTACTACTTTAATTTTAAATGAAACACCATTTGTTCTTAAACTATTCCACTCACTTGTTGTTAATACTGTTTTATTCTCTCCAAAACTTGCCGGTGTTCCTAAATTATCGGTTGGTGTATTTCCATTATTATATGTATCACTTATTGCTACTAAATCACTATCTAAATATGCTCTTATTGTAATTGTTCCATTTACACCAGTTTGATTATTATCAGGTGCAATATATCCCACTAATAATTGGTCATCATTAGATACCGTTTCATTTGCTAATACTTTATAAATGGAACTATTTCCCCCACGATTAGTGAAATAACTATCATCACTACTTCCTAATCCATTACTTGCTGTTGCAATAATACTTATTGGTACCGTTTTACTACTAACAGTATTAGTTACATCTGTTGCGGTAACTAAATATTCAACACCACCACTATAAGATGTATCTCCGGTTATAGTTATTACTACTTCACCAGCGTTTGTATTATCAGTTGCTGCCAATGTTCTTGTTATTGGAAAAGCATTACTTAAATTAATTGCTCCATCTTGGCCTGATGCCTGAGTTGTATTAAATGCTATTCTACCAACTCTAATTGTATTTGCTTCTCCTGTTCTTGTGTAATTGAAAAATGCATAGGTGACACCACCTAATAACATTACTAAAGCAAATGCACCAATTGCTAAATACATTTGTTTCTTTGTTTTAATCATATTTTTATTCCTCCTCCCAAATATGATTTAGCATACAGAAATTGCATAAATATTTTTAATTAATGCAATTTATCTTCCTCTGCTACCTTATATATTCAAACGAATATATTGTAATTAAATTATATATTCATTTGAATATGCTGTCAATATATTTGTTTAAATATATGAGAAAATATTTTCAAGAGGTATCAATGAAAGAAAATAGACTAAAAGATTTGAGAGAAGATAATGATTTGTATCAAAAAGATATAGCTAAAATACTTAACACAACACAAGCACAATATAGTTTATATGAAACAGGATTAAGAACAATGCCTATACAGTTACTTATAAAATTAGCAAAGTATTATGATGTAAGTCTTGAATATTTAACAGGAATATCAAATATTAAAAATCATTATCCGAAAGATAAAGGGTAAATTAATATTATTGTTTATAGCTTTCTTTACGAAATGACCGTTAGAGAAAATAGAAAACTCTAATGGTTTTTATGTTATAGAGATAATCTTTGTTATATAAAATTAAAAAGGCAATAATAAAATCCTACAACTATTCCCCGGACCCCTTTGTTGTAGGATTTTTTATTATTATAATATTATAAATTGTTAGTGGTGATTTAGATTATTGCAACAAAAAAGAAGGAAGGAAGGACAGAATATTTTATAACAGGTGCCTGTTATAAAATGGGGATAAAATTACGATGTAATTTTATATAATACCTTTTAATGAAATTATTATAAGGTCAAACAATTGCAACGCGTGTTGCAATTACTTAACCACTAGTACAATATTGTACTAGTGAAAAAATTGACTAGTCAATTTTTGTGAATAACTATATAGACTGGTCTATATAGTTATTATCATACTAACAACAAAAAGCACATTATTAAAACAACCGACAATGGTGGGGTGCGGTATAGAAATTACTTATATTATTCTATTTTAGCGTACTTATTATATTATATTTTAACAATTTCATTTAATTTTTTATATATTTATAACTACATGTTCTAATAAGTCTATTCATTATGGCAAGACCAAGACCATCTGTATCAACCGCTTCGATTAAGATAACTTCTCCACCTATTTTATCTGCTTCTCTTAATAATTTAAAAATATTATGCGCTATTTCTGGTTTACTATCTCCATAATTAAAGTATTTTAAACATTTGATATCAATGTTTTTACTACTTCCGATAATAATACATTTATCATATTTTAAAGATTCTTCAATTATTTTTTTAGAATCTACTAAGATACATGGTGTATTAGGAGCATAATGCTTATATAACATTCCTGGACTTTCTACTTTACCATGAGCTTCTCTCATCACATATTCTGATACATTACAACAACCAATAATACTTTCAATATCTTCTTTTGTTATATATCCAGGTCTTAAAATAGTAGGAATATTATTAATTACTTTAACAACAGTACTTTCAAGACCAATAGTAGTTTCTCCACCATCAATTATATAGTCCACTTTATCATTAAATTCATTAAAGATATCACTAACTCTTGTTCCGGATGGTTTAGTTGAAACATTAGCTGATGGAGCGGCAATAGGATAATCTAAGATACTTAATAAATTATGCGCTATTTCATTATCTGGTATTCTTATTCCAACAGTATCCATATTACATGTAACATTATTAGGGATAATATCTTTCTTTTCTAAAATTAAGGTAAATGGTCCTGGCATAAATTTATCAATTAATATTTTTTCTATTTCATTAGTGATATTCGCATATTTATTTATTTCTGATTTATCTTTTAAATGAACAATTAAAGGATTATTACTTGGTCTTCCTTTAGCAAGAAATATTTTATTTACGGCATCATAATTTAGGGCATTAGCTCCTAATCCATAAACAGTTTCTGTAGGAAAAATAACTAAATTACCATGATCAAGGGAAGATTTGGCAAGAGGTAATTCTTCTTCATTTATAATCTTTGTCATTATTCACCTTGACCTGTTGTTTTATTATTTAAATATTCTTTTCCTTGATAATAATTTTTTATAAATTCATCACGATACTCTAAAATATCACCATTTTTTATGCATTCTCTTAAATCTTCGGTAAGTCTTGTTAAAAATCTTAGGTTATGAATTGATAATAATCTGCTGCCTAACATTTCATTTAGAGTAACCAAGTGTCTTATATAAGCTTTAGTAAAATTTTTGCAGGCATAACAATCACAATCTTCTTCAAGTGGTGTAAAATCCTCTTTAAATTTTGCATTTTTAAGATTAATTTTTCCATATTTTGTAAAAGCATTTGCATGTCGTGCTATTCTTGTTGGAAGAACACAATCAAAAATATCAATACCTCTTATTACTCCTTCAATAATATCAATGGGATCTCCTACTCCCATTAGGTATCTTACTTTATCTTCTGGAATATATGGTGTGGCATACTCAACCATTTTATACATAACCTCTTTGGTTTCACCAACTGATGTTCCCCCAATACTATATCCATCAAAATCAAGTTTAACTGTTTCTTCGGCACTTTTTTTTCTTAAATCAGGATATTCTCCACCTTGAATAATGCCAAATAAACTTTGTCTTGGATTATTAAAAACATCTTTTCCTCTTTTAGCCCAACGAAGTGTTCTTGCAATACTTTTTTCCATATATTCATAGGTACTAGGATATCCTGGACATTCATCAAAACTCATCGCAATATCACTATCTAATTTATTTTGGATTTCAATAGATTTTTCTGGTGTTAAAAATAATTTACTACCATCAATATGACTTTTAAAGTGAACTCCTTCTTCAGTGATATCTTTTGGTCTTGCTAAACTAAATACCTGAAATCCTCCAGAATCAGTAAGAATTGGTCCATCATAATTCATAAATTTATGAAGACCTCCGGCTTTATCAATTAAATCAGGTCCTGGTCTTAACCATAAATGATAAGTATTAGCAAGAATAATACCACTACCAATATCTTTTATTTCATCTGGTGTAATACCTTTTACCGTAGCCCGAGTACCAACTGGCATAAACATTGGTGTATCATATACCCCATAATTAGTTTCTAATTTACCAAGTCTTGCCATTGTTTTATTATCTTTTTTAATTAAATTATATTTTATTTTCATATTTCCCTCAACTTCCTAACTATTATAACAAAAAAATAATATTTATAAAAGTTCTTTTTTTAATAAACAAAATATAATATAATAATTATAGAAAGGAAAAATAAAATGATTAATGAAGCAGTTATACTTTTAGGTGGTATGGGAACAAGACTTCTTCCATACACTAAAGTTGTATCTAAAGAAATGTTACCAATATATGATAATCCGATGATCTATTATTTAGTCAAAGAATTATATCAAAGTGGTATTAAAAGAATTATTTTTGTTGTTAATGATAAAAATGAAAATTTAATAAAAAATTATTTTAGTAAAGATAGTATTTTTGAAAATAATCTGGATGATAATAAAAAAATATTATTAAATGATTTAAATAATATTATTAATAATATGGAATTTATTTATGTTAAACAAGTAATTAAAGGAACATATGGAGCTTTATATAGTGCAAAAGAACATATTATTAGTAATAATTTTATCGTTTATTATGGAGATGATTATCTACCTAGTTATAATAGTACTAAAGATTTAATAGAAAGTTATAATAAAACAGGTAAAATGCAAGTATTAATTAAAGAAGAAAAAGAACTTCCTAATGTAGGTATTGTTAAAATAGATAAAGATAATTATTTAGAAAATTTAGTTAGAAAAGAAGAAGATCACTCTAATTCCATATTACTTGGAAGAATGATTTTAAATAAAAAAATATTTAATATTAAAGACGAATTAAAAATTCATGATAATGATGAAATATATTTATCATATGCCCTTTTAAAATTTAAAGGTGAGGTATTAACCAATAAATATCATGGAATTTATATTAATATTGGTGAAAAATTAGGATTTATTAAAGCAAATATATATTATATAATAAATAGTGAAAGACATGATGAATTAAAGAATTTTATTAATTCATTATAATAAAGGAGGATTTATGGACTGTTTATTTTGTAAAATAATAAAAGGAGAAATACCTAGTGAAACAATATATGAAGATGATTTAGTTAAGGTATTTTTGGATATTAATCCTACAACTAATGGAGATAGTTTAATTGTACCTAAAAAACATATACTTGATTTTCGAGAAATTGATAATGAAACTTTAATAAGAATCAATGATGTCTCTAAAAAGTTATTACCACTTTATAGGGAAAAATTAGGATGTGATGGATTAACTCTATCTAATAATGCAATGTATTCTCAAGAAATCAAACATTATCATATGCATTTTATTCCAAGATATAAAGATGATATGGTTGTTCATTCATCTAATAAAGAAATACTTAAAGATATTAAAATAATAAAAGATAAACTTGTAAAATAGTTTATCTTTTAATTATTGATGATGGGTTATCTAAATAACCTATTAAACTACGACATTTAGAATTATTACTTAATTTCCATAATATTCGTTTTTCTATTTGTCTAATTCTTTCTCTTGTAAGATGATATTTTTTTCCTATTTCCTCTAAGGAATAACATCTCTCTTCTTCATTCATACCAAATCTTAATTTAATAATATCTCTTTCTCTTTCATTAGATATTAAACTTTCAACAATATTACCAATATCTTCAACCATCAAGTGTTCAATAGCAGCTTCTTCGGGAGATTTTTCACTTGAATCACTAATCATACTTCCCAATGTATCATCTTCATCTTCAGTAATAAGAGAATCTAAGCTTACAGTATCATTAACATTATGTTCAATTTTTTCTACTAAAACTTCACTAATTTTCATATACTCTGCTATTGCTTTTCTTGATGGAACTTCATTATATTTATTATATAATATAGAATAAGCTTGTCTATATAAACCAATTTTTTCAGCAATATAATATGGAACTCTTATCGTATGTCGATTATATGAAATATACTTGGTAATTGTCTCTTGTATCCACCATTTAGCATATGTTGAAAATTTGAATCCTTTATGTCTATCAAATTTCTTTATGGCATACATAAGACCAATGTTACCCTCGGCAATCAAATCCTGAACAGGAATATTTAGTTTAGAATATTTAAAAGCAATAGATACTACCAATTTTAAATTTCTTTCAATAATAATTTTTCTGGCTTCTTCATCACCATTTTCTAGTCTTGCAAATAATTCTTGCTCTTCATCAAATGTTAATATTTTATATTTACCAATATCTTGTAAATACATTTTTAAAGAATCAGTTAGGTTAATATTATCATTTTTTTCTATTATTACTTCATCTTTAATTACAATATTATTCATATTACAATATGCTTCTAAACATACAATCATAAAATAATTATTAAATAATATATTTAATTTACCATTATCAATTTGTTCTTTATGTTTTTTATATATAACATCAAGATTATTATATATCAATGTATTATTAGAAATTAATTTATAAATAATGTTACTATTAGGCATAAAACCTATTCTATTAATAAAATTATTTATTTCATTAAAATTATCGATACAATCATCATAATCATTGGTTTTACTAAATTGATTATTAATATAGTTAAACATTATGTTATAGCAATAATTATCATCTGATAATAATTGATTAATTTTTTTTGATAATGCCATTTTAATCATACTTATTACATATGTTTTAAAATCACCATCTTGATACTGTTGTTGACTTTTTTTAATAATTACTAATACATATTTTATAAAGTCTTGTTCTGGTATCATAAAAATATCATAATTTTTTCTAATTTTTTTTATGTCATCGATATACATTTTGAAAACATCTTTAGCATTCATTTCTTTAATATCCATAAATCCCCCTAAAAAAAGAACCATTTCTTTTTTGGTTCATATTATATCATATTTTGAGTTTTTTTACAAATATTATTGATAATAGATATCAAAATCAACGGTATTTCCTGTTATTCCATCTATTTTGGCAAGTGATGTTCTTTGCCAATAAGAATATTTTCCTTGATAATTGGTTTCTTTGGTATAATGAGCAAGCCAGGTATTATTGGTATTATTAATCCAAAAATTTTCTAAATAATATTTACTACTATATAACATTACATCATGTCCTAATAGTTTTAAGGCTTTTAAAAAAGTATGAGAAACATTATTTAAGGTATTAAGACTCATATGATATTTATTATAACTTGACCAATTTTCCCAGTCTAAAACAATTGGTAAATCAATATCATAATTCTTAATATTTTCATGAACCCATAAGGCATCGTTCATAGCTTTTTCTACAGTATTCGCATGAGAATAATAATATATTCCTACAGGAATACCAACTTCTTTAAATCCTTTGATATTTCTTTCAAATTTAGGATCTAGATAATACTCTTTATCTAAACCATTTTCACCACCCATTTTAATAAAGGCAAATTCAACACCAGCATCTTTTACTTTTTTAAAATCAATATCTCCTTGCCACTTTGATACATCAATACCTATCAATGTTTTATCATTTTTGTATTCATTATATAATTCTTTAAATGGAATAGATTTAGAAGATGAAGTTGATGTATTACTTTTATTAATAACATTTAAAGTAAAATCTTTTCTAGTTTCATTACCATAGTGATCTTTTGCCATAAATGTTAATGAATATTTACCAACATTATTAACATCATATTCTCCATTGATAGTACAATCTGGATAATCATCATAATCATCATAACATCGAATAACATCTAATAATTTTTTAGTATAACCTTTAGTTACCGTATAGTTATTATTTACATCTATTGTAGGAGGAGTATTATCGATTATTTTAATATCATACGAATAATTTACTTTAATATCTTCTTCATTAATAAAAGAAAAATCAACTTTCTTATCACCAACTTTTGTAGTATCAATTAAATAATCATCAATTATTTTTCCATTAATATTTTTAATAAAATCACTAACTTTGACTTTACTGTTATATGGTATTTCTAAAGAATCATTTAAGGTAACTTTAATTACTGCGTTTTTTATTCGTTGTTCTTCCTGATAATCTCGATATTTATTATAACCAAAATACGCTAAGCCCATTAAAACTATAACACTGATAATTATTAAAACCTTTTTCATACATCCTCCATTTATATACAAAAAAAATCCAGAAAATCGAAAGCCGGACAATAAAACCCGCGTCGCCACGAGGTGGGTGTCCATAATTAATCATTAGGATCCTTAGGAACTCACACTAAGTTTTCAACACAGATTAATGCTCCTGACTCCCGTAATATATTTTTAGTCGGTTTTATAACCATGCACTTTCATATCTTCTAGACATTTATAATATATCATATTTTTTAATAAAATTCCATAGCTTTGACAAAAATATTTTTAATTTGTCATTTATTTGTCAAGTTTATCTAAATGAACATCAAGTTGATTATATGGAATAACAATTTTTTCTTTATCAAATTCCTTTTTGATATTTTCTAATAAATCAAATTTAACATTAAATAAATCATCTTTCTTTGTCCATACTCTAATTGTATAAGTCATACTGCTATCTTTATAATTAGTAAGTCTTACAAAGATATCTTCATCTTTTAATATTCTTTCATCCTTATTAATAATTTTATTTAAAGTTTTCTTAACTAATTCAATATCATTATCATAACTAACATCAATATCAATATCAAGTCTTCTTTTATCTTTCATTGAGAAATTAACTACTGATGAATTTGCTAAACTTCCATTTGGAATAGAAATAGTTCTATTATCAACTGTTAATATTGTTGTATAAAATAGAGATATTCCTTTAACAGTTCCAGAATCAGTATGGGTATCAATAAAATCTCCTACCCTAAATGGTTTAAAAGCAAGAATAATTAATCCGCCAGCGATATTAGATAAACCTCCTTGAAGGGCTAAACCTATAGTAACACCTGCACTACCTAAAAGGGTAATAATTGAAGTTGATGGAATACCTATAACTCCCGCAATTATGATAATTAAGATAATATATGATGTAATATTAATGAAACTTAGAAGAAAAGATGATATCGTCTTATCAAGTTTATTAAATAATCGACCATTTCTTAATCTTTTAACAAAAAATCTAATTAATCTACTACCAACAAAATATATAACAATAACATATATTAAGTTAATCCCAAAATCCACCCAAATCTGATTCAATTTATCAAATAATTTTTCCATTTATTTATTCTCCTTTTTATTATTAATCATTTCTAAATCAGCAATACTTTTCAAATAATGTAATTCTACTTCACTCGGTTTTAAAGCTATTCTTTCTTTGTACTTGCTATATTCTCTTTTAGCATGATTCATTGCTTCTTCATGACTTATTTTACCTGCATCTTTTAATATATCTTTCCTATTCATAGGTGACCTGCTCCCACCACTTAACATAGTTAGAAGTGGGGGCTTCCCTCTTAAGTAATATATAATATTACATACAAGTAACGACA
>CACZTI010000046.1 GCA_902783985.1 uncultured Erysipelotrichaceae bacterium
AGTCCTTTGGCATGGGATTTTTTCCAATTATTTGAGAAACTATTAAAATTCTAAATTTACTATTGACTTTTAATAGTTAGACTCCTTCTATTTAGTTATATCAAAAAAAGCAGTATTTTTCAACTACTTTTTTAATAAATTTCCATATTCTTTTTATCATATTCTTTAAAAGTTTTAATAGCCTCATCTCGAAGTAATGGTACAAACTCAATGATTTCTTTATTTTCTTTATGTTTTGCAAGAAGACTAATATATTGATAAATAAAATCATCACGAAAACCAATGTTTTCAGCATCTTCCTTAGTATTAGCATAATACACTTTATTGATATTGGCCCAAATAATTGCCCCTAAACACATAGGACATGGATAACTTGAAGTATAAATTTCACAACCTGATAAATCATGAGTACTTAAGTTTTTGGCAGCATCACGAATAGCATTCACCTCAGCATGAGATGTAGGATCATGCGATTTTAATACCTTATTTCTTCCTCTTCCCACTATTTTACCATCTTTAACAACACAAGCACCAAAAGGACCTCCATCTTTACTTTTTAAATTTTCTTCTGCTTCTTCTATTGCAACTCTCATATATTCTTCCATAATTTCTCCTTTAATTAACTATTGTATGATGTACTGTTGGACTATTGGTATTCAGTGTCCCAAACTTATAACCTTGACTGGTTAAAGTCTTTAAAATATTATCTAGTTCATTAACAGTATTAGGTTTTATATCATGCATTAAAACAATACATTTAGAACAACGTTTAACCCCATTTACGACATTAGAATAAATCTTACTACGACTAGCCCCTGCTGCATCACCTGAATCAACATCCCAATCAAAATATTGATATCCTAAACTTGTCATTTTACTTGCAATTGCTTTAACAACACCCTTAGAATAACTTCTACTAACTGTATTAGAACTACCTCCTGGAAATCTAAATATTTTAGAATAACTTCCAGTATATTTTAAGACATCTTCATTCATTTTATTAAAATCACTTAAATAAGCATCTACTGATTTATAAATATTCCAATTATGTGTATAAGAATGAACTCCAACACTATGACCCTGTTCATATTCTTTTTTTATTAAATTAACATAACCACCAAATTGATGAGTTACAAAGAATGTTGCTTTAACATTGTATTTAGCTAATGTATTAAGAACTTTTTCTGTATAACTACCAGGTCCATCATCAAAAGTTAAATAAATTACTTTATCTTTATTACTTCCACCATTATTAACGCTAGGTGTATAAACAGTAACACTTCTTGTTAATTTATCACCTTTAGAATTAGTATAACTAACTTTATATGTACCATTTTTACTAGTATCAACAGTTCCTTCAAGTTTAATATCTTCATCTATTTTATTACCACAACCATCAGTATATGTATAACCACTATCTTTATATTTACTACCCTTAACTACATAAATACTAGAACTATCTTTAAGTTTAAAAATATCTTTTGGTTTTTCCGTTAATTCAATTGGTATATTTAATTCATTTTCATTATTACTAGAATCTACTATTTTAATAAGATAATTATTATCTATTTCTTCCATACTTGCTTTATTAGTTATATCACCATCATAATTATCAATAATATTATATTTGATCTTTTCTTTATCTTTTTTAGTACAATAATCTCTAACTACTTTATTTATATTTGTTGTAATAACTGGTTTAACATCATCAACTATTTTTATCGTTCTATCAAGTTTAAAGTTTCTTCCATGATAATTAATATTATAGGTTTCCTTATAGGTACCTAAAACATCTTTATTAAGATTAGTATCTATTTTTAATTCATATTTACTTTTATCTAATAAAAAATCATTACGATATACTGATACACCCAAATCATTATATTCAAGAAAAACTGTTGATGTAACAGTATCATCACCATTTAATTTAATAGTTATTTTCCCATAAATTAACCAAATAACACCAATTAATAAACAAATGATTCCAGTTAAACCTAACGCTACTACAAACCTCTTCATATTTACTTCTTCTTTCTATAACAAATTATATCAAAAATAAAATAATTTAACAATAATATTATTATTTTTTTAATCTAAGTGTTATTGAAATAAATTATCATAATCACTCATATTATTAGATTTCAAGATCAAAAAAAGAAGAGATAAACTCTTCTATTTCATATTTTCCATATCTTTTTCCATATCTTTGGATATTTTCTTAATAGAATGACACATTTCTTCCTCTGCTTCAGGAAATAATACTTTAAATGCTACACATCCCATTAAAGTTAATACCATTCCTGATAAGAAACCTTCAGCAAATTTCACATTATCACCTCACTATGAAAATATGATTGATACCAGTATCAACTATAGTTTGTGATAATTTTATTTTTTTATACTAATCATTATTAAATTCGATAATTCTATCTAATAATGTTGTTCTTCTAGTATTTTCATAATCATTATGAATACATTCGATAATAGCAGTTTCTTCTCCTAATAAATATAGTCTTTCTTTACATCTTGTCACTGCAGTATATAAAAGTTTTTTATAAAGCATTCTTTTATATTCATTAAGCATAATAACTATCACTATTTTATATTCACTACCTTGTGATTTATGAATACTCATAACATAACCATGACGGAAATTATAAAAATCTTTTTTCGTAAATTTAACAATATTACCATCAAAATCAATATATATTTCTTTTAATATATTATCAATAGTATCAATAATACCAATATCTCCATTATATACACCATAATCTGGCATATTAACAAGAAGTATTACTTTATCTTTTTCATAATACTTAATATCACCTATCATTATTTCATTTTGATTAACATAAGGATTAATGATCTCTCTAGCAATTAAATTTAATTTATCAATACCATTTTTTGTTTTATACATTGGTGCTAAAATAGCAATATCATTATAATTATAATTTTTATATTGTTCACATATTTCTATAAAACTATCTAATACACTATTACTATTACATGGAATAAAAGTTAAATCATTAGAAACATTCATAATATTTTTACCAAATACATTATTTCGAATATTATCAGCTAAAGTTAAGATATTACTATTTTCCTTTGCTCGATATAAAACATTTAATTCAATAGTTAAAAATTTCTTACTTAAAATTAAATCTTTTAATATTTCTCCTGGACCTACACTTGGTAATTGATGATAATCACCTACCAAAATAATCTTAGTATCATAATAGATTCCTTTAAGTAAACTATCCATTAAATAAGTATCTACCATACTTGCTTCATCGATTATTAAAACATCCGTTTTAACTTTATTATATTCATTTACGGAAAAAGTATCGGTATCCATATTCCATTTTAAAAAACTATGAATTGTACTTGCTCTAAACCCAACAGCCTCCATCATCCTTTTAGCTGCACGACCTGTTGGCGCAAGTAAAGTTACACGTTCCCCTATTCCATCAACATTCTTTTTATATAATTCTTCATATATTTTAATTATTGCTTTTATAATTGTTGTTTTACCAGTCCCAGGACCACCTGTTATAATCATAAAATCTTTATTAAAAGCTGATAGAATCGCTTCTTCTTGTTTATCATTATAAAATATTCCAGTATACCTAATAATCTTTTCATAAATTTTTCTAGTATTTTTATTATTAGTAGTTTTTTTATTATTTAAATAACTAAATCTTTTAGCAATATTAACCTCTGCCATATACATTTTATCTAAATAATATTTATCATTATTTATAATAACTTTTTTTTCATTTATTAATTCGTTCATTACTTCTTCATATAAAGAAAAACTAACATCAATATTAATCGCTCTAATTAAATAAGAATATATTTCATTATATAATAAATATGTATCACCTAAATTAAAATTAACTTCACTAATAACATAAAGTATTCCAGCTTTAATTCTTCTTTTATCATCCATAGCATAATTATTTTTTAAAGCTATTAAATCAATTTTTTTAAAAGAAAAGGAAGTATCAATGACATTATATATATTTTCATTTAAAATATTTAAAATATTACTTTTATATTTATTATATAAACTTGTACTATCTTTAGTATTAAAACCTAAATCATTTAGTTTAATTATGGTATCTGAAATATCTTGATATTCTAATAACTTTGTATATAAAACATTAATATCTTTTTTGGTAACACCCTTTATTTCTTTTAATTTATCCTTATCAGTTAAAATAATATTTATTGTATCAATTCCTAGTTTATCATATATTTTTTTAGCTTTACCTTCACCAATTCCTGGAAACATATCACTTGATAAAAATGATACTATACCATCTTTTTCATCTGGCATCATAACTTCATAACTATCCATAGAAAATTGTTCGCCATACTTATCATGCGTAACAAACTTTCCCTTCATTTTAAGATTATCTTCAATATTTACACCTTGCATATACCCTGTAAATGTATATGTTTTATCAAGAGGAATATCTTCACTTGCTTCTTTAACTCTAATCAACCCAACATAATAATTATCACGATTATAAATTATTTTCTTTAAAACACCCTTTATTTCCATTTACTTCACCTGACAATTAGGACAATAATATGTTCCTCTTCCATTTACTTTTATTTTTTTAATAATATTATGACACATCATACATTCCATACCTTCTCTTTGATGTACCATTAAGTAATCTTGAAAATGTCCTATAACACCAAGACTTGATGTATAACTTCTAATTGTTGTACCACCATGTTCAATTGATCTTTCTAATATATCTTTCGTATTACTAATGATATTTAATAAATCAATATCATTTAAATCTTTACCTAACCTTAAAGGATTAATCTTTGATTTAAATAATATTTCATCAGCATAAATATTTCCAATACCAGAGATAATACTTTGATCAAGTAACAATGTTTTAATATGTTTCGAAGAATTAAATTTTTCTTTTAAATAATCGATATTTAAAGATTTATCCCAAGGATCTTTTCCAATATTAATAAGTGGTGTATCTATAAATAATTTATCTTTATCTACTAAATACATTTTTCCAAACTTTCTTGTATCATGATACCTTAAAGAAACATCTGAAAGAGTAAAAATTACATGTTCATGTTTAACTACATCATCATCTATATTTTTTATAAAAAATTTCCCTTCCATTCTTAAATGACTAACTAAATAATAATTATTAAGTTCAAATATCAAGTATTTTCCAATTCTTTTAATATCAATAAATTCTTGATTAATAATCTTCTTCTTAAAATCATTTAAATTACTAGCAATAATACCATTATATAATATATCTACTTTTAATATTTTTTTACCAATAATTTGTTTTTTTAAAGTTTTTCTTACAGTTTCAACTTCAGGTAATTCTGGCATAATTTCACCTCTTATTAGAGTTTATAATAAAGTTAATTTTTTGTAAAGAAAAAGATATCTATTTTTTTTGATATCTTTTATAAAATTTATCTATTTGACTTATTCTCTTTTCCATTACAACATCATTTTCTTTTAAATAATTTAAATCAATAAATGGAATATTTCCACTAATGTTTGTAGGAAACATTGTAATTAATTCCCCTGAATCTAGTAATGCAATAACTTCAAAATAATCGGTTATTTTATAATTATTTCTCCCACAATTATCAAATTTAAAGAAATATTTATTATCAAATAAACCACATCTTAATCGTTTATCATTTGGTATCAATTTTTTTATTTCATCAAAGACCTTAGAAAAAGGAAAATCACTATTAAAAACACATAAATTTTCTTCATCAGTCATACCCAAATGTTTTTGTACATGTCTTATAAAATCATCATCACGATAATCTAATATTTGACGAAATAAATAACAATTATTATCCCTTTTATCAGGATCTAATAAACCTAATTTTTTTCTACAATAAAATAATATTCCCTTAATATTTAAACCTTTATCAATATTAGTTAAAACATTTTCATATTTAATCGCTAATTCCATAGCTTCTTCATACTTTCCATCAATAATAAGAAATCTTATTTCTACATAAAGCATTCCATAATTTAAATGCATCACTTTATCAATATTATTTTGATATATTGTATCCATCTTTACCATCTTAGATACTTTATTTTTTAAATCCCTTGCTTTATTTAAATAATTTAAATTTATCAATAAATCAATATAAAATGAATATGATGAATAATCATAGGGATATTTTTTAAAATATTCATTAAATAATTTCAATGATAATTCCGGATTGATCCATTTAATATTATTAGCTTTATCAAATTCTAAAGTGTTAAAATAATTTTTCATAACCACCCCAATAAATATCCAATATATTAAAACAAAATTAATTAAATGTCAAATATTTTCTTTAAATAATCCTTTTCCTTTTGATAATTAATATAATGGTATCGGTCACGATAAAAATTATTTTTATTATCAATTAATTTAATTTTATGATAATTATAATTATATAAATATCTTTCCAATAAAAACTTATGATAATATAAAAACCTCTTTTTATAGGTATCTATTAATTTCTTAAACATTAAAATAATCATTAATAATAAATTTAAATTAAAATGATTAATATTATAAATAAAAAGAATAATTAAAAATATTATCGAAATAACATATGTTATATAAAAACTTTTTAAATAATTATAAGTATAACCTAACATAATATTTAATATCTTACCACCATCAAGTGGATATATTGGTAATAAATTAAAAATTAATAATGTATAATGATATATTTTAATATCATAATAATTTTTTAAAATCAAATAACCAACAATTTGAAATATTGGTCCCATGATTAATATTAATAATTCTTTCATTAAAGGAATATTTAATGGATAATTAAAACTAGTAACTCCACCATATGGATAAAGGGTTATCTTATCTAATTTATAACCAAATATTATTCCCATTGTTGCATGACCAATTTCATGAATTAATAAAAGGAAAAAATATGGAAAAAAATAATTAAAATTACCTGTAAAAATAATTATTAAAAGAAAAAAGATAAATAATTTATCCAGATATATATGTTTCATAACCAATATAATTATTATCCTTATTAATCAATAAATATAATGTATTACCATCTATTTCACCTAAAAATTTACCACGGGTTACATAATCATACAATTTAATATCAGTATTTTTAATATTACCATAAGTAACTGTAACTTTATCTTCTTGTTCAACAGTAATTATTTTACCTAATCCTTCTTTTTCTCCAACAAAAACTACTATTCCACTATTAATTACTGGTACTAAATAATTATCACTTACGGTTAATTTTTCACCATCCAGATATTTTTCAATATTAGTATACTCTAATTTTTCATTAAAAACAGTCACAACTTTTTTATTATCAGTAGGTAAAACTTCTCCAAAATATTTATTATATATTTTACCAATAAAACCAAAAGAAATATTTTTTCCAAGTACTTCTTCATTCATAAATGTTTTAAATTTAGGAGAATATTCCATAACAATTAGCGTAATAATTCCTAATAGAATAGCCATTAAACATTTATTAATAAATTTTAGAACTTTTCCTTTTTTTATTTCTTTTGGTTTTAACTTTTCTAAACATTTATATTTCATATTATCACCATTACATTATATGATTGATAATACTAATTTTATTAAATAAATATTTCGACAAAAAATATCTTTAATTTATTTCAAAAGTTTTTTCTTTTCATAAACAAGATGTTCTCTTTTATAAAATATATTTCTTAAATAATATCCATCATTCAAAGCTTCTTTTTTTATTTTTTCTTTAATCTTATCTGGTATTAACTTTTTGTTAATTATAACAAGATTATAACAATTAGGACACATCATATAATAATTATCATTATAATATAATAATTCATCTTCTCTTAAATAAAAATCACTATTACAATAATTATCACTAAAAAATAAATCACTTGGTTCACACTTAACTTGTGTATCCCAAGCTGTTTCATCATGAAACAATAAATATATCTCTTGTTTTTCTTTTTCCGTCAATACACATAAATTATCAGAATTCCAATTAATTCCATTAGAAAGATAATCTATAAAACCACTTTGATATGTAACACCATTATTTTGATATCCCATAACTTTAAAATATTCATCAAGAGCTTCTAATTTTTTTATTAATACTTCTTTATCTACTTGATTATTAATAATAAATCTTCTAACTAAACATAGTATTGTAAAAACATCAATTATTTTATCTTTATTATCTTTTAAATATAATAAATATTTTTTATCTTTTTGTTTTAATAAAACATCTTGATATAAAGGATTACTTTCAATCTTTTGATCACTTAATAACAATAGTTCAAGATTAATTAATAATTCCTTATTATTACTTTCTATTTTGTTATAAAGACACACTAAATCATCATGTTTATCTGGATTAATCAAAAACATCGCATTACTATTTAAATATTTTATTCTTTTAATAAATTCTTCTTTATAATTCATAACTTACCTACTTATATTTACACATATTACTTAATTCACAATTATCACATTGTGGTCTTTTAGCAGTACAATAATATCTTCCAAATAAAACTAATTGTAAATGTCTTTTACCTAAGTTTTCTCTTTTAATATTTTTCATTAATTCTTTTTCTATTTCTAAAACACTTGCATTACCTTTTACTAATCCTAATCTTTTACTTACTCTTTCAACATGGGTATCAACAGGCATTGCTGGAATATTTAAATATTCCACAAAAAAAACATTTACTGTTTTTCTTCCTATTCCGGGAAATGTTTCTAATATTTCTCTATCAGTTGGTACCACTCCATTAAATTCATCACTTATTCTTCTAGCTATTTCAATAATATTAAAAGCTTTTTTTGTATAGTTACCAAGAGGCATAACTATTTCTTTAATATCATTATAATCAGCATTTTTAAGTTCTTCTAAACTTTTATATTTACTAAATAACACTTTGGTTACTTCATTAACTCTACTATCTTTTGTCTGAGCTGATAACATAACAGCAATTAATAAACTATAATCATTAAAATAATCTAGTTCACATTTTGGATTAGGGATTAATTCATCAAGGTAATCTTCTACTACTTGATATTTATTCATCATCATCCATATTTAACCAATCATCCATAACATAATTAGCATTATCGATTGATTCTTCTTTCTGTTCTTTATTATTCTTTAAATCATTTATCGTTCTAATACCTTTTTTATACCAATCATATAATATTTTATCAATATATCTTAAATTACTAACACCATTAATACTAGCTTCTTTAACAGCTTCTTTAATAACTAATTTATCATAATTATTACGATCCCAATCATTAATAACATCATGTTCTAAAGGAGTTAGTTTTCTATTAAATTCTAATTCAATCATATCATGAATATTATCGGTTAATTCTTCATGAGAGTTTAACTCTTCCATTATTTTTAAAGTAATTTTATTATATAAATCATCAAGATTAATTACTTCTTCAATAACACCTTTATCATTTTCTTTAGCAGAAACCGATATTAATCCTTTATCTGATAATATTGATATATCATTCATAATCTCTAACATATCAACAGATAAATCACTAGCTATTTTACTAGGATTAAATGGGAAATCATTCATATCATATAAATATAATAGTAATAATAATTCCCTTTTATTTAGATCTAATTCATTACACATTCTTAAAAAATATAAAGGAATAACTATTTTCTTATCTTTTATTAATTCATTTAATTTTGTCCCATTCATACTTCCTCCTAAAAACCAGGTCCTCCTGTTTTAATAACAACAATATCTAATTTATATTTATAAATATCTTCTTTTTCATAATCTTTATTTGACCATATGTATAATTTAAAATCTTGTTTTAAATTACCATCTATTTCTCCAGTATATAATATATCATCTTTTAATTCATTTAATTTACCAGACTTTATTTCTTTATCATTCATCATAAAAACAAATGATAAATCATCTCTTTTAATTGTATTACCATCTAAATCAATAATTTTTATTTGATATAAACCTTTGGCATTACCAGTGTTTTCTACATGAAAAATATAAGGCCATTCTTTTAAAGCTTCTTCTTTTTCTAATTTTTTATTATTTTCTAAAGTAAATTCTTCCACGTCTTCATAGGTTACTGACACCTTTACTTCTCCACCTTTTTTAAGTTTATCCAAGTATAATGTTCCAAAATATCCTAATACCCCAGATAATATTGCCAAAACAATTCCTATAATTATTAATTTACTTTTTTTCATCTTTTACCTCTACTTATATTATTATAATAAAATACTTTTATTTTGTAAACTTCTTTTCTAAATATTCATCATATGTCATACGAAAGTCGCGAATTTTACCAAAATCATCTATTTCGATAATTCTATTAGCAACAGTATTTACAAGTTCATGATCCCTACTTGCAAATAATATTTCTCCTTTAAAGTTTTGCATTGCTTTATTAACCGCCGTTATTGTTTCCATATCAAGATGATTTGTAACCTCATCAAAAATTAAAAAATTAGGGTTTTCTAACATCATTTTAGATAACATTACTCTTGCTTTCTCACCACCAGATAAGACTTTAACTTTTTTAAATACTTCTTCATCAGTAAATAACATTCTTCCTAAAAATCCCCTTAATGCTTGTGGGTCATTACTATAACCATATTGTGATAAGAATTCCATAATATCTAAATCATTATCAAAATAATTAGTATTATCAATAGGATAATAACTTGGTTTAATCGTTTTACCTAATAATACTTCTCCTTTATGATAAGGTATTTCTTTCATTATAACATTAAATAGTACTGTTTTAGCAAGATTATTCGTTCCTACAAAAGCTATTTTATCATCTTTCATCACCGTAAAACTAACTTTATCAAGAATTCTTTTTCCATCCATTTCAATAATTAAATCTTTAATACTTAAGATATCTTTACCATGCATATTTTCTATTTTAAAATCAATATAAGGATATTTTCTAGATGATGGTATAATTTCATCAAGTTCTATTTTTTCAAGTATTTTCTTTCTTGATGTCGCTTGACGACTTTTACTAGCATTAGCTGAAAATCTTGCAATAAAATCTTTTAATTCTTTAATTTTATCTTCTTTTTTAGCATTTGATTCTTTCATTTGTTTTTTTATTAATTCACTTGATGAATACCAAAAATCATAGTTACCAACAAACAATGTTATCTTACTATAATCAATATCAATAATATGAGTACATACTTTATTTAAGAAATATCTATCATGTGATACAACGATAATTGTATTATTAAAATTAATTAAATATTCTTCTAACCAGCCAATTGCTTCATCATCAAGGTTATTAGTAGGTTCATCAAGTAATAGAATATCAGGTTCTCCAAATAAGGCTTTAGCAAGTAATACTTTAACTTTTAAATTATCTTGTAATTCTTTCATTAACATATCATGATACATTATATCAACACCTAAGTTACTTAAAAGTTCTCCCGCATCACTTTCCGCAGCCCAACCATTCATTTCTGAAAATTCAGCTTCCAAGTTACCAAGAGTTATTCCATCAGCATCAGTAAAATCAGGTTTATTATATAATTCTTCTTTTAACTTCATGATTTCATAAAGTCTTTCATTACCACGAATAACAACATCTAATACTTTTTCGTTATCATATTTATAATGATCCTGTTCCAAATAAGATAATCTATCATTTTTATCAATCGTAATAGTTCCACTAGTAGTATCAATTTCTCCCTTTAATAATTTTAAAAAAGTTGTTTTACCACTTCCATTAGCTCCTATTACACCATAACAATTACCATTAGTAAATTTTAAATTAACATCGCTAAATAATACTCTTTTACCAAAAGCTAAACTTACATTATTAACACTTATCATATTTTCCTCACATGTTTTATATTATATCAAAAATAGTATAGACTTGCTATACTATTTAGAAATTTATTTTTTGTAAAATATCTTATTCATCGTTAATTAATTATCTACCAGTTGGATAAATGCTACATACTCCTGTATTGCTTCTATTTTTTAAAGATATCATTTCCATAGGTAAGGAAAATAAATCTAATTGTTTAGATCCACCTTCACAATCTCCTACTAAACTTGTATATAATGCATCAGATACAATTATTTCGTTTAATTCAAGATTACCATTAAAAGCATCAGAACCTATTGTTGTTACACTATCTGGTATCATAACAGAAATTAAATTTTTATCTTCAAATGAATTTTCTCCTATTTCAGTAACATTTGCTTGTACCGATACTGATGTAGTATTAGGTATTATTATTCCAGCAGTTTCTAATTCAGTTAACAAAGCTGATGGCCAATTATCAATCATTTGCTGTAATGTCATACCACCTAAAGTTCCTGTTCCATTACAAAATGTTTCTAATGTTTCTCCTTCTTGTAAATCCTCATTCCATCCCCATTCTGTAAATTTACTTACACATGTATTAATATCCATATTTGGATTTCTTGTATATGTTACTAATTCTGTATTTATTTTACTTGGTATTACAACATCACTTCCACAACTTGCATCATAATCAGTTATTGTTGTTGTATATCCAAGATTTGTTATTATTCCAGAAGATTCTAACATTACATTTGGTAATCCATTACTATCAATCCATTCTTGTAATGTTCCTCCCTCTAATGTTCCTGTTCCATTACAAAATGCTTCTAAGGTTTCGCCTTCTTGTAAATCTTCATTATATCCCCATTCTGTAAATTTACTTACACATGTATTAATATCCATATTAGAATTTCTTAAATATTTAGCAACTGGTGTTGATGTTGTAAAACAACTTGCTGGGGTACTTGGTTTTTCTACCCATATTCCTTCTCTTGCTTCTACTTTTATTTTAAATGATAAAGCATTTGTTCCGGTTATACTATTCCATTCTTCTGTTGTTAATACTTTCTTATTCGTTGTTGGTGTTCCATTATAGTATTCTACTCCATCTATGGTTATCGTTTCTTCTGGATAGGTATCACTTATTAAAACATTACTACTATCTACGTATGCTTTAATATTTATTGTTCCATTAATACCTTCTATATTTCCTTTATTAACATTTGGACTTATATATCCTACTAAGATATGATTA
>CACZTI010000047.1 GCA_902783985.1 uncultured Erysipelotrichaceae bacterium
CAAAAATGGTGGGCGATATAGGACTCGAACCTATGACCCCTTGCTTGTAAGGCAAGTGCTCTAACCAACTGAGCTAATCGCCCAAATCAACTTGGACATTGTTAATAATATCATTTAAATAAGCAAATGTCAACAAAAGTTTTTCATTTTTACACATTTTTTTCAAATTTTACATTTTTTCTTTAAAACTACCTGCTATCCATTTATCTAAATTATCTTTTAAAATACCAAAACCACTTCCAGTTTCCATAATTTTAGGTTTATCATGTTCCATACGATAATCCATATTTTTAATACTTAAATTAACGTGATAAGTATCATCATCACATGCTAAAACTCGAACTTTAATTGTTTCACCAATATTAACATAATTAGATATATCAGATACAAAATCATCACTAATTTCAGATATATGTATTAATCCACGATAATATTCATCTAAATTAACAAAAATACCATATTTTGTTGTTCCAGTAACAGTTCCTTCAACAATATCATCTTTATTATATTTCATAACTACCTCGCATTATCTCTAATCAATTTTATTTCCTCTTTATAAGGAGGTAAATCATTAATATATGGAGTTTCTAAAATCATAGATATTCCATCTAGTCTTTTATTATAAATGACCTTAAGTAAATTATCAAGCCCAATATATCCCTTACCTAAATTTTCATGACGATCTTTTTTAGCTCCACAAATATTTTTACTATCATTAATATGAACACATTTAACATAAGATAGTCCAATGATTTCATCAAATTCATCTAGTAATTTATCAAATTCACTAATATCATATCCTGCATCATGTAAATGGCATGTATCCAAGCAGACACCAATTAATTCTTTATTACCTACTCCATCAATTATTTTTTTGATTTCATTAAAATTACTACCTACTTCACTACCTTTTCCAGCCATCGTTTCAAGTAAAATGCAAACAGAATGATTATCTTTCATAACCTCATTTAGTCCATCAATAATACTTTCAATACCAGCATCTATTCCACTACCTACATGAGAACCTGGATGAAGTACCATTTTATTAATACCTAATTCTTCACATCTTTTAACTTCTTGTTTTAAAAAACTAATAGCAAACTGATGTTTTTCTGGATCAGGATTAGCTAAATTAATGATGTATGGTGCATGAACAATAACCTTATCTAGAATCATTCCATGCTCTTTCATTAGAGATAATCCTTTTTCTTTTAAATTTTTATCTATCGAAAACCTAATAGTATTTTGGGGAGCTCCTGTATAAAACATAAAGGTATTAGCATCATACGATAAGGCTTCCTCTACACTACCTAAAAGACCTGAATTTTTATTGTATCCTACATGAGAACCTATATATAACATAATATCACCTATAAAAATATTATCAAAAAATAGTTTAAATTACAATATCATTTATTTGTTTTTCATATAATCATCTAAAAAACTATGATATTCTCCATCCTTCTTATATCCTAAAATACAATTCATATTAATATTATCTAAACTTTTATAAATATTATAATCAACTGAAGGATTTATTTTTCTTAAATTATTAATTAACTTCTTCATTTCAAGTCTTTTACTTGTACCATCATCATTTATACTACAGTTTTCCGTAAAACGACAAGCACAATTAATAAATTTTAAATTATTATAATCACGCCAAGCTAAAATATCTTTTTCTTTTATTAAATACATTGGACGAATTAGTTCAAGTCCAGGGAAATTATCACTAGGAAGCTTAGGCATCATAGTCTTAAGTTCTGCTGCATAAAACATGGAAAGAAGAGTTGTTTCAATAACATCATCAAAATGATGTCCTAAAGCGATTTTATTACAACCAAGTTCTTTGGCTTTACTATAGAGATTTCCTCTTCTCATTCTAGCACAAAGATAACATGGATTACCTTCTGTTAGACCAGCTACGGTATCAAAAATATTGGTTTCAAACATTTGAAGTGGTATATTTAAAATCTTGGCATTTTCTAAAATCATTTCCTTATTATAATCATTATATCCAGGATTCATACAAACAAATTCAAGATCAAATTTAACTTTTCCGTGTTTTTTCATTTCTTCCATACATTTAGCAAGTAAAAAAGAGTCTTTTCCACCTGATATACATACCATTATTTTATCATTTTCTTTAATTAATTCATAATCAATAACAGCTTTAGTAAATTTAGCCCATATCTCTTTACGATACTTTTTTATTATACTTCTTTCAATTTCCTTAAATCTTTCCATAATTCACCTATACTAAAATAATAGAAACCTTAGTCTCTATTATTCTTTTCTCTTTTTCTTGAATTTTTAATTCCTGCTTTTTTAGCTTCTCTTCTTTTTATTCCTGGTTTATCATATGCTTCTCTTTTTTTAACTTCTGAAGGGATGCCATCTCTTGCTACTTTTTGTTTAAATTTTCTTAAAGCACCATCTAGATTTCCATTCTTAACAGCCACATGTGTCATTTTATCTCCCTCCCTTCGTCTTACAAAATCAAATAAATTATAACAAATTTAATTTCATTTGACAACAGAAAATGACATTTTTTTTAAAAATATTATCATTTTTCTTAAAATATATCCTAATTATTTGCTATTTTTATGATAAAATATTAGACGTGGTGATAAAATGATTAATAAATTTAAAGAAAAATTATCTTTAGTTCCAGAACTTCCTGGAAGTTATCAAATGAAAGATAAAGATGGCATTATCATCTATGTCGGTAAAGCTAAAAATTTAAAAAGAAGACTTAAAAGTTATTTTACAAGAACTGTTACTGGAAAAACAAAAGTTATGGTATCTAATATTGATGACTTTGAATATATTGTAACAACTTCTGAACTAGAAAGTTTAATACTTGAAATAACTTTAATTAAAAAATATAATCCTAAATATAATGTTTTATTAAAAGATGATAAATCATATCCATATATTGAATTTATAACTAATCCATATCCCCTTCTTAAAATATCAAGAAATCCCAAATTAAAGAAAAATAAAAACAATTTATATGGACCATTTCCTAATGTAGGTAGTGCCAAAAGATGCGTTAATATGTTAAATAGAATTTATCCTTTAAGAAAGTGTGAAAAATTAAAAAAACAAGTGTGTCTTTATTATCATTTAGGAGAATGTCTTGGATATTGTGAAAAGAATGTTGATCAAGATAAATTAAATCAAATGATTAAAGAAATAAAATCATTCTTAAATGGTGATTCAGAATTTTTAATTGAAAGATTACATGAAAAAATGAATAATGCATCTAACTCTCTAAATTTTGAAAAAGCTTTAGAATATAAACAAATGATTGATGATATTAATATAACATTAAAGAATCAAATAATAATTTTAAATAGAGACTATAATTTTGATTTATTTAATTGTTATCAAAGTAATAATTATATATCTATTACAACCTTCTTTATAAGAAGTGGAACTTTATTTGGAAGAGAAAAGAAAATAATAAATACTTTATCGGATAAAGAAGATGCCTTACTTGAATATATTATTAAATTTTATGAAAAAAATATTATTCCTAAAGAAATCATTGTTCCAAGTTTTATGGATATTAATTTATTGGCTAATTATTTAAATACTAAAGTAGAAACAAGAGAAAAAGGTGATATTAAAAAACTTATTGATTTAGCAGAAGAAAACTCTAAAATTTATCTTGAAGAAAAAGAACAAACTCTAACTAATAATGAAAATAAAAGAATGGAAGCTATTAATGATTTAAAGAAACTTTTAAAAGTAGATAATGTCTCTCGCATGGAATCATTTGATAACTCTCATTTATTTGGAACTTATTATGTAGGTGGAATGGTTGTCTTTGAAGATTTTGTACCAAAGAAGGATGAATATCGTAAATTTAAAGTAGAGTCTTCTGTTAAAGATGATTTATCTGCTATGAAAGAAGTAGTTTACCGTAGATACTATAGATTAATGATGGAAAATGCCAAGTTACCTGATTTGATTGTTGTTGATGGTGGTGAACTTCAAGTATCTGTTGTTAAAGAAATAATAGATAGTTTAAATCTTCCGATAAATATTATTGGATTAAAAAAAGATGATCATCATAAAACTAATAGTATTATTGATAAAGACCTAAATACCATAAATATTGATAGTCATAGTAATTTATTTTTATATCTTGCTAATATTCAAGAAGAAGTACATAGATATGCGATTACATATCACAGGACCATTAAAAATAAAGGAATGCTATCTAGTATGCTAGAGATGGTCCCAGGTATTGGAGATTCTAGAAGAAAAGCCCTATTAAAAGAATTTTCATCTCTTAAAAAAATTAAGGAAGCCAGTATTGAAGATTTAGAAAAAATTCTACCACATGATGTAGCAGAATCATTATATAATTATTTTAAAGAAAATGAAAAATAGACAATTGTCTATTTTTTCTTTAATCCATATTCAAGTCTTTTATATAATTCCATATTTTCTTCATATGTTGTAATACTACCCCTTACTACGCCACTTTTGATTTTATATAAATATAAATAATCTAAAAATATATTACTTAAATCACGATACATATTCTTACTAGAAATATAATCTTTTCCAACTTTTACAAAAAAACCAGATAAATCAATTATTTCAGGATGAGTATCATGATACATCACATTATAATTACGATAATTAATATCACTATCATTTCCATACCCTGCAAAATCTTCTTGAGCTATTTTATTATTTTCAAGTTCTTTTACTTCTAATAATAAATTTTTTAATACTAGTAATAATCTTTTATAATCATCAAGTGGTAATTCTTCAAGTTTCTTATAATCTTTATGATAAGGAATAATAATTCCTAATAAAGCATTATCAAAATCTTTTAAAGATATGATACCTTCTGGTAATTTAGTTAAATGAACATTTTCCTGAACACTACATAAATATTCAATTTGTTCTTTATTAGCAAAATCAGTTTTACTACTATTATAGTAATTCATAATATTCTTTTCAGATTCAAATAAATTAAAATGTTTTATTTTATTAAAAACATAATTATCTATCTTTAATAATTTATCTTGATAAACAATAGTTGTTCCATAAAAACCACTACCTATTATTTTAGAATTATCGATAATCTTTTTTAATTCATCCATTTTAAAGCTTAATTCTATCATTATATCACCTATAAACTTAATTTTTTAATCTTTTCTTGATCAATATTTAATTTCATATTTTTTATAATCATGATAATATCATCTAAACTATAATTATTATTTATATCAATTATATAATCAGTTTTAATAATATTTAATTCTAGGAAGGTATTAAGCCATAACAAAATGCTTATTAAACATTCATTAAGATAACTATTATTATAATTATATTCCATTAATTCATCCTTATTTTCATATAATTCTAATAAATATAAAAGTGATATATTTCTAATAATAATTCTTTTACTTTTAATATCAAATTCATTCTGCATTTTTAAATATAATTCCATTAAATTATCGATATCACTAATAGTTAATATTGATTTATCTTCTCCTTTTAGAAAATAATTTAAATAAACATCCTTTTGATAATTTAAATAATTAATAATACTTCCACCATTATTTTTATCAAATGTTAAACAAAATAATATTTTAGCTTCCAAGCTTTCTAAATAACTTTTGGTTAAAGGTATTTTAAGAGTATCTTCTTGATTACTTAATAAATCATTATATTCTTTATTTAAGTTATAATATAATGCTTCATTATGACTTTTTAATTTTAATAAACCTAATTCTATTCTTTCCATAAGTTTAGTAATATCATCTAATTTTATTACTTTAATTTCATCTTTTTTAGGGATTATTTCTCCTTTAAAAACATTTTGATTAGCATAAGAATTTAAATTATTGATAAATTCTTTTCGATATCTTTTATTACCAAAAACATTTTTATATTTATTTAAATAATAATCAATTTCCTGCTGGTTAGCAATCATATCTTGATTAACAAACACTTCACAACGATCAATATTATTAAAATTTAAGTAATTCGAAATAACTAAATTAAATAAAGTAATATTAGCTTTAAAATACTGAGTAGAATAGTAATTTTTTTCTTTATTAGAATTCATTTTTTTTAAATGAAAGAATGATTCATTATATGGATTTTTGCCAAAATAATATTTGGTACCATTATTTGTTATGAAAAGATGTTCTCCAGATATTGTTCCAATTAATCCATCACTATAATCATCATTATTTATAAAGCCTACTACTTTCCTTTCTTTATTTATTTCATAATCTAAATTAATATTACTTTTTCTTACAATGGGAAAGATATTTCCAGTAATTATTTCTTTGGCATAATATTCATCATGTTCATCAATTATAAGTTCATAAATAATTGCTTCATGATCTCTATAATATGATAATTTATTATCACTAAATAATTTATTAAAAATACTTTTTACTTTATCAAGTATTATTATATTATCATTTCTATTTTCCATTAAAAATTTTTGTATTATTTCCTGTTCCTTTTTATTTAATAAAACAAATTTATCATAAAAATCTTTATCGCTGCATTTTAATATTGTATTAAATATAAAAGCAATATCATATGTTTTTTCACTCAATTCTTTATTAAAAATTAATCTACCTTTATAATATTTATTCATATTTCCCCACGAAAAATTATTATATTACAAGTAAATATTAATTACAAGAAAAAAGAATGTAAAGATTACATTCTTAATTTTATTGCCAATAGCTAACTGCTGAACATGACTTGGTTTCACTTTTATTACTAATTGTAACATCTTCATTTACAAAGTTATTAAATATTGGCTTACTATTTATCTTTTGGACACTAATATCATTTCTAGCAGCTGAATATAAATAACTAACTTTTCCACTAAAATCACTAGATTGAGATATACCCGATGTATTAGGCTTACACATGTGAGAAGAATTATTGTCATAAAAAGCATCTGATACAATAATTTTGCTGATATTATTACTTGAAAAAGCTGACCCACCTATTCCCGTAACACTATCTGGAATAATTAGCGTTCCTGTCAATTGATTATCTTCGAAAGCACCAACACCAATTACAGTAATACTATTTGGTATTATGACAGAAGTTAAATTTTTATTTTGAAATGAATTTTCTCCTATTTCAGTAACATTTGCTTGTATTGGTGTAGAACTTGCTCTCATTATTATTTCAGCAGTTTCAAATTCAGTTAACAAGGTTGATGGCCAATTATCAATTATTTCTTGTAATGTCATACCAAGTACTGTTCCTGTTCCATTACAAAATGCTTCTAAGGTTTCGCCTTCTTGTAATGGTGGTGTTCCCATTTCAGTAAATTTATTTACACAAGTATTAATATCCATATTAGGATTTCTTGTATATGATGTTACTAATTCTGTATTTATTTTACTTGGTATCACAACATCACTTCCACAACTTGCATCATAATCAGTTATTGATGTTGTATATCCAAGATTTGTTATTCCGGTAGTTTCTAATTCAGTTAATTCTGATGAATCAAATGCATTAGAATCAAGATCTTCTTGTAATGTTGTTCCTTCTACTGTTCCTGTTCCATTACAATATGCCTCTAAGGTTTCATCTTCTTCTGAATATTCATCCCATCCCCATTCTGTAAGTTTATTAACACATGTATTAATATCCATATTGAGATTTCTTACATATTTAGCAACAGGAGTTGTCGTTGTAAAACAACTTGCTGGAGTACTTGGTTTCTCTACCCATATTCCTTCTCTTGCTTCTACTTTGATTTTAAATGATAGAGCATTATTTCCGGTTATACTATTCCATTCTTCTGTTGTTAAAACAGTTTTATTGGTGGTTGGTGTTCCATTATAGTATTCTACTCCATCTATAGTTACAGTTCCTTCTGGATATGTATCACTTATTAAAACATTACTACTATCTACATATGCTTTAATATTTATTGTTCCATTAATACCTTCTATATTTCCTTTATTAACATTTGGACTTATATATCCTACTAAGATATGATTA
>CACZTI010000048.1 GCA_902783985.1 uncultured Erysipelotrichaceae bacterium
AGAAGATATGAATAACCAAGATGAATTAGTATCACTATTTTACGATAAAGATGAAGAAGAACAAAGAATAAGAAATGGCATTATGAAAGAGATTAAAAGAAAAGCTCTTGCAGAAGGGAAAACATTGGGAATAGCTGAAGGAATGCTTCAAACTAAAAAGGAAATGATTATGAATATGTATCATAAAAATAAATTATCTATAGAAAATATTGCATTATATACTGATACAGATATTTCTAAAGTTAAAGAAATATTAGGTTTAGAAAAATAAATAATATTTTTTCTGAGAGATGATAATGAATGTATCAAAAGATTAGTAAAGTAAAAAGTAAACTTTAAGTAATTTAGTTTACTTTTTTTCTTAATAAAAGTATAATATCTTTGGTGATGTTATGTTTGAAAATAAAAAGATTTTAATTTTAGGTATGGCAAGAAGTGGTGTTGCAGCTGCCCGATTACTAATAAAGATGAATAATGAAGTAATTGTTAATGATATTAAAGATGAAGATCATCATGATAAAAAAGTTATTAAGGAATTAAAAGATTTAGGATGTAAATTAATTCTTGGAACTCATCCAGATGATTTATTAGATAATAGTTTTTCATATTTAATAAAGAATCCTGGAATAAGAGATGATCATAAATATGTCGTATTAGCAAGAAAACTAAATATTCCTGTTATTAATGAAGTAGAGCTTGCTTATAATCTATTACCTAATGATATTACTTTAATAGGTATTACTGGTACTAATGGTAAAACTACAACTACAACATTAACTTATCAAATATTAAAGGAAGAATATGGTGATAGAGTTCATCTAACTGGTAATATCGGATACCCTATGTGTGATTTAATTGGTAAACTAAAAAAAGATGATATTATTGTTATGGAAGTATCTGTTCAACAAAGTATTAATATTAATAAATATCATCCTAATATTGCTTTAATTACTAATTATAGTCCAGCTCATATTGATTTTTTAGGAAGTTTCGATAACTATAAAAAAACTAAAGCCAAAATGTTTTATAATCAAAGTAATAATGATATCGCAATACTTAATTTAAATAATTCTGATGTTTTAAATGAAATGAAAGATATAAAGAGTAAGAAAATGTATTTTTCTAGTACTAGTAAAACAGATTGTTATTTAAAAGATGATGCAATCTACTTTCATGATGAAAAAGTAATTAATACGGATATTATTAAAATACCAGGTATTCATAATATTGAAAATATTTTAGGAGCTATTGAGATAGCTAAAATACTTAAGGTTTCTAATAAATCTATCTATAATGTTATTAATAATTTTTATGGTGTTGAACATCGTCTTGAATATGTTGATACCGTATGTGGTGCAAGATTTTATAATGATACCGAAGCAACTAATATTAAATGTACCCAAATTGCTTTATCTTCATTTGATAAACCTACAATTATTATTTTAGGTGGATTAGAACGAGGACAAGATTTTAATGAATTAAAAGATTATATCTCTAATGTTAAAGCCATTATTGGTATTGGTGAGTGTCGTGATAGAGTAAAAGATTTTGGTAATAGCCTAAATATTGATACTTATATTTATGAATATTTAAAAGATGGATTTAAAAAGATTAAGGATATTGTTAATGAAGGAGATATCGTCTTACTTAGTCCTGCTAGTGCCTCATGGGATCAATATAAAGAATGTGAAGTACGTGGACAAGAATTTAAAGAATTAGTAAAGGAATTTAAAAATGAAGTTAATGAAAAATAGAGTATACAAACATTTTAAAGGAGATTATTACTTAGTATTAGATACTGTTATTGATAGTGAAACTGAAAAAGAAATGGTTTTATATCAAGCGTTATATGAAGATGGAAAAAAATATGTAAGACCACTAGAAATGTTTTTGGGGGAAGTAGATCATAATAAATATCCTAATGTTAAACAAAAATATCGTTTTGAATTACAAGAAATAGAAAGTAAAAATAAATAACTATGTTTGAAATATTACCAATGAAAATCTTGAAATATTACCAATAAAAGTCTTGAAATATTACCAATAAAATGATATTATATATAATTAAGAGGAGGAAATATGTCACTAACTAAAGAGGGATATAAAAAGCGAATTATTGATAAACAAATAGAAGATAACTTAAAAATATTTGGTGCTATAAGCATTGAGGGCCCAAAATGGTGTGGTAAAACATGGACATCTTTAAATCATGCGAATTCTGTCGTGTATTTAAATAATGTTGATAACAATTTTAATGAGAGAAATTTAGCTAAAATGAATGTTGATTTGATTTTGGATAAAGAATATCCAGAACTTATTGATGAGTGGCAAGAAGTACCTGCTATTTGGGATGGAATTCGTTTTAAATGTGATGAAGATAAAATAAAAGGAAAATATATTCTAACTGGTTCAGCAACACCTGTTCAAAAAGATATACATCATTCTGGTGCAGGAAGAATATGTCGAATGAAAATGTATACCATGTCACTATATGAATCAGGTGATTCAACTGGTGAAGTATCCTTACAAGATTTATTTAACAATCAAGTAACAAATAAAATGACAGGAAAAGTAGATTTAAAGCATTTAATATATTTAATTATTCGTGGTGGATGGCCTGAAAGTATTGGTATGAGTGAAAATGATGCCCTAAAGATAACAACGAGTTACATAGATGATGTTTTAAGTTTTGATATTTCAAATATAGATGGTGTTAAAAGAGATATTCACAAAATGAGAATGATTCTTCGTTCTCTTGCTAGAAATGAGTCAACAATTGTTACTGATACAACAATTATTCATGATGTGTATTCCGAAAATGAAATTGCTAGTAAAAACACTGTTTTAGATTATTTGGATGTTTTAGAAAAATTACATTTATTAGAAGAACAAAATGCTTTTAGTGTAAATTTAAGATCTAGTAGTAGAGTTGGTAAATTAACTAAAAGACATTTTACCGATCCATCACTAGTTTGTAGTATTTTAGATTTAGATACTTCAAAACTTTTAAATGATGTTAATTTTTTAGGTTTTTTGTTTGAATCTTTGGTAGAAAGAGATTTACGAATTTATATTGAAAGCGTTGGGGGAAACTTATTTCATTTTAGAGATAATACAACTGGTTTAGAGATAGATTCAATTGTTGAATTAAGGAATGGTGATTATGGTGCCATCGAAATAAAATTAGGAACAGATAAAATCGAAGAAGCTGCTAAAAATTTATTGAGGTTTAATGAAATTGTTCAAAAAAAGCCAAAATTTTTATGTATTATTTGTGGTCTTCATGAGGCTATTATAAAAAGAGATGATGGGATATATGTTATACCAATAACCGCATTAAAAAATTAAAAAATAAATAAAGAAAAGGAGAAAGAAAAATGAAAATTAAAAATATTAAAGGAAGAGAAATATTAGATTCAAGAGGTAATCCAACTGTTGAAGTTGATGTAATACTTGAAAATGGAATAGTTGGACGAGCAGCTGTACCAAGTGGAGCTTCAACTGGATCAAGAGAAGCAGTAGAGCTTCGTGATGGTGGAACTCGTTATATGGGAAAAGGTGTCTTAAAAGCTGTAGAAAATGTTAATACTATTTTAAGAGATAATATTATTGGAATGGAAGTAGAAAATCAAGAAGAAATTGATAAAAAAATGATTATGCTTGATGGAACAAAAAATAAAGGAAAATTAGGAGCTAACGCTATCCTTGGTGTTAGTATGGCAGCTTTAAAAGCAGCAGCACTTAATGCTAATAAACCATTATATCAATATATTGGTGATGGAAAATCTATGCCAAGACCAATGATGAATATCATAAATGGTGGCGCTCATGCCGATAATTCATTGGATTTTCAAGAATATATGATTGTTCCTGTTGCTAAAGATTTTAGAGAAGTTATGAGAATAGCTAGTGAAGTATTCCATACATTAAAAGGACTATTGAAAAATAAAGGATTAGCAACCAGTGTTGGTGATGAAGGTGGTTTTGCACCTAATCTTTCAAGTAATGAAGAAGGATTTAAATACATCATGGAAGCTATTACTAAAGCAGGATACACTCCAGGTGTCGATGTATGTATTGCTATTGATGTTGCTGCAAGTGAATTCTATAAAGATGGTAAATATGTTTTATCAGGAGAAAATAGAAGTTTAACCACCGATGAATTAATAGAATATTATAAAGATTTAATAAGTAAATATCCTATTATTTCAATTGAAGATCCTGTTGATGAAAACGATTGGGAAGGATTTACTAAAATAACTAAAGAATTAGGAGATAAAATTCAATTAGTTGGCGATGATTTATTTGTAACTAATAAAGAATGTTTACAAAAAGGAATTGATTTACATGCTGGTAATGCTATCCTTTTAAAAGTTAACCAAATTGGTACCATTACAGAAACTCTTGAAACAATAAAATTAGCAAGAGATAATAACTATAATACTATTATTTCACATAGAAGTGGTGAAACAGAAGATACAACTATCGCTCATCTTGCCGTAGGACTTAATCTTGGTCAAATTAAAACAGGATCAATTTCAAGAACAGATAGAATTTGTAAATATAATGAATTAATTAGAATTGAAGAAGAAATAAATAATGGATAATTTTAATGATATTATTGAAAATATTTGTCATGAATTAAATATTAAACTCTCATATACATCTGATAAATGGGTTAAAGTATTAGAAAAAGATAATAAAGTACGATATATTCAAGGTTATAAATTTGATCTTAATCATCATGGAATCGGAAGTATTATTGATGATAAAGGTTTATTCTATGATATATGTAAAATAAAAGATATTCCTATTATTAATCACTATGTTATTTTTAAAGATTATGATAAAGATCAAATATTAAATTATTTTCATCAAAATAATGATATCTTAATTGTTAAAGGAAATATTGGAACATGTGGTAATGAAGTATATAAAGTAGAATCAAAAGATGAATTATTTAACATAATTGATGATTTATTATTAAGTCAATATTCTATATCACTATGTCCATATTACGAAATAAAAAATGAATATCGTACCATATATCTCAATAAAGAATTAAGAATTATTTATGGAAAAGAAAAACCTTTTGTTATTGGAGATGGAATTAGTAATATTAAAGAACTTGCTATAAAATATAATGATTATTACCTTGATCATATGATAGATAGTAATTATATCCCAAAAAATAATGAAAAAGTAATTCTTAATTATCAATTTAATTTATCAAGAGGAGCCAAAATGTTTCTTGACATAGATGATGAATTAAAAAAAAGAATAATATCTTTATCACAAGATGTTATTAAGAAACTTGATTTATCATTTGTCAGTGTTGATATTATTCATACTGTAGATAATAAATTATTAATCATGGAAGCTAATAGTGGTATCATGATGGATAACTTTATTCGATTTAATTATGATAAACAAAGTGATGTTTATAATTTATATTGTGATGCTATTAAAACAATGTTTGAATAAAAAGAATAGAGATTATTCTTTTTTTCTCTATATAATTGATAAATATGCATTATTATGATAAAATTATGGTATTGAAACTTGAGGTGAAAATGAAAGTAAGTGTAATAGTACCAGTATATAATACCGCTAAATATTTAAGTAAATGCCTAGATAGTATTATAAATCAAGATTTTAATGATTATGAAATAATTATTATTAATGATGGTAGTACCGATGATAGTAATAAAATAATTAACAAATATGTGGAAAAATATTCTAATATTAAAGCTTTTAATAAACAAAATGGTGGATTATCTTCCGCAAGAAACATGGGTATAGAAAAATCAAATGGTAAATATTTAATGTTTATTGATAGTGATGATTATATTGAAAAAACAATGATTAAAAAAATGTATGAAAATATTCAAGAAAATAAAAGTGATATTGTTGTATGTGAATTTAGTTATGTTTATGATGATGGAAGAAAAATAAGAAGTTATTCTAATTTAGATTATACTGATATTTTAGATAAAAAATATTTATTAACACCACCAATGGCACCAATAAGATTAATCAAAAAAGATTTATTTAAAAATATTAAATTTAAGGAAGGAATCTATTATGAAGATTTAGAATTATGTCCTAAATTAGTAAATTATACTAAAAAAATCTCTTTTGTTAATGAAAGTTTATATAATTATTTAATGAGAGATAGTTCTATTATGCATCAAAAAGAATTTAATAATAAACTATTAGATATTTATAAAGTATTAGATTCTAATTATGAAGTATTAAATAAAGATTATCATGATGAAATAGAATATATGTATATTATTCATTTACTAAGAACTGCTAGTTTAAGATTTTTAGATTACCAAGAAGGAAAAAATGAATTAAAGAAAATTAAAAAAATTATTAATGATAAATTCCCAAATTGGAAAAAGAATATTTATTTTAAAAAATCAAATAAAAAAATAAAAATAATTTGTTATTTAGCTTATTATAAGATGATTCTAATTTTAAAAATAATAAAAAGAATATCAGGAAAGTAGGTTTTATGAAAGTATCAGTTATTGTTCCAGTATACAATGTTTTTGAATATCTTGATAAATGTTTAGATAGTTTATCACATCAAACATTAAAGGATATAGAAGTTATTATTGTAAATGACGGAAGTCCTGATAATAGTGAAGATATTATTAAAAAGTATACTAAAAAATATCAGAATTTTAAATATTATAAAAAAGAAAATGGGGGACTATCTAGCGCTAGAAACTATGGTATTAAATATGCTACAGGAGATTATATTGCTTTTTTAGATAGTGATGATTATGTAACTTGTGATATGTATGAAAAAATGTATGAAAAAGCAATAAGTAATAATTATGATCTAGTAGTATGTGATATCAATTATTTATATCCAGATAAAACATTAAAAGTAGATTGTGGAATAAAATGTGATACTCTTGATATTAAGAAGACTTATTTAACGATTCATCCGGCAGCTTGGAATAAAATATTTAAAAAAGATTTATTTAATCATAATGTTTATTTTAAAGAAGGTGTTTGGTTTGAAGATGTCGAGTTTATCTATCGGATGCTTCCCTATATTAAAAGTATTGGAGTAGTTCATGAATATTTTAATCAATATGTTCAAAGACCAGGTTCCATTACTAGTAGTGTAAGTCCTAAAATTTATGATTATATTAGTAACATGAATGGTATTATTGATTTTTATAAAGAAAGAAAATTATATGATGAATACAAAAAGGAACTAGAATATGTCTATGTAAGATATTTATATGCGACATTTATAAGAAGTATCAAAAAATATGATTATCATGAATATATGAAAGCAGTTAATATAGCAATAAAAAATGTAAAAGAACATTTTCCAAAATACAAAAGAAATAAATATTTTTATAAGAATATTAAGGGATTATATTTAATTATGTTTAATAAATTAATAGCAAAAATATTATATAAAAGGAGTTAATTATGAAAGAAGAGAAAAATATTGCACTTATTTTTGCAGGTGGAACAGGCTCACGCATGGGAGCTATTCTTCCTAAACAATTTTTAAAAATATATGGAAAAGAAATAATTATTCATACATTAGAAAAATTTCAATATAACAATAATATTGATTTAATATATGTTGGATGTATTGATAATTACATTACTCTTTTAGAAGAATTAGTCCAAAAATATCATATAACAAAGATACCATTAGGTGGAATAATTCCAGGTGGAACAACAGGACAAGATACTATTTATAAATTATTAAAGAAAGCAAGAACTGATAATCCAGGTAATTCTATTTGTTTAATACATGATGGAGTGCGTCCTCTAATTACCAATAAAGTTATTAATGATAATATTGAAAGTGTAAAAAAATATGGTTCTAGTATTACCGCTACCAAAGCCTTTGAAACCCCAATAATTAGTTTGGATGGGACTCATATTGATAAAGTATTAGCAAGAAATACCGTCTATACTGCCCAAGCACCCCAGAGTTTTAGATTAGATGATATTTTAGAAGCTCATAAAAAAATAAGAAGTACGAAAGATGGATATAATAATCCTAAAATAGTAGATAGTTGTTCATTAATGATGGAATGTGGAAATAATGTCCATTTAATCGAGGGAAATCGTGGGAATATCAAGGTTACAACAGTTGAAGATTATATTAATTTACTTGGCAATTTATCAATTAAAGATCAAGAACAAATATTTAAATTAATTAATAAGGAGTCTAACTATTAAAAGTCAATAGTAAATTTAGAATTTTAATAGTTTCTCAAATAATTGGAAAAAATCCCATGCCAAAGGAC
>CACZTI010000049.1 GCA_902783985.1 uncultured Erysipelotrichaceae bacterium
CCTTCTTTAACTTCAGTACCAACTATTACGATACCATTTTCATCTAGGTTCTTTCTAGCTTCTTCTGAAACGTTAGGAATATCTCTTGTAATTTCTTCTGGTCCTAATTTAGTATCACGACATTGCATTTGATAATCTTCCAAATGAAGTGAAGTATAAGCATCATCCTTAACTAAATTTTCATTAAGAATAACAGCATCCTCATAGTTATATCCATTATATGTCATGAATGCAACTACCATATTTTTACCAAGAGCAAGTTCTCCCATATCAGTACTTGGTCCATCTGCAATAACTTGTCCACGATGAATCTTATCTCCAACATGAACAATTGGTCTATGATGTTGACAAGTACCAGCATTAGAAAGTTCAAAGTTAGATAAGAAATATCTATCTTCTCCCTTTGCATTTTTTATAATTATTTTTTTAGCATCAACATAATCTACAACACCATCTGCTTTAGCAGAAATAACAGCACCAGAATCTTTTGCCGTAACCGCCTCAACTCCAGTTCCAATAAATGGAGCTTCACTTCTTAAAAGTGGAACAGATTGACGTTGCATGTTAGCTCCCATCAACGCACGGGTAGCATCATCATGTTCCAAGAATGGAATACAACTTGTTGTAACAGCAACTACTTGTTGTGGTGATACATCGACATAATCTACTTCATTAGAATTTGCCATGATATTTTCACCTTTATGTCTTGCAGTTACTCTATCTGGAACAATACAATCATTATCATCAGTTTCAATAGTAGCCTGTGAAATAATAAAATCTTGTTCTTCATCAGCTGTTAAATATTCAACAGTATCAGTTAATTTTCTATTCTCTACTTTACGATATGGAGTCATAATAAATCCATAATCATCTACTTTAGCATAACTTGCAAGTGATGTAATAAGACCAATATTTTGACCTTCTGGTGATTCAATAGGACAAATTCTACCATAATGAGATGGATTAACGTCACGAACATCAACACCAGCTCTATCTCTTGATAATCCACCTGGTCCTAATGCACTAAGACGTCTTTTATTAGTAAGTTCAGCAAGTGGATTAGTTTGATCCATAAATTGAGAAAGTTGTGATGAACCAAAAAATTCTTTCATTGCAGCTGTAACTGGTCTTATATTAATAAGAGTTTTAGGAGTAACTTCATCCATTTCTTGAGTAGTCATTCTTTCTCTTATAACTCTTTCCATTCTAGCTACACCAATTCTAAATTGATTTTGCAAAAGTTCTCCAACTTGTCTTATTCTTCTGTTTCCAAGATGATCAATTTCATCAAAATTACCAACACCATGTAATAAATTTAAATAATAACTTACACTTGCATAAACATCAGAAATAGTTAATCTTTTAACATCTATATTATAATCATTACCAATAACAATTAATTTTTCTTTCTTATTATTAGGGTTATATATCTTTATTGTTTGAACATTAGCATAAGTATCTAATTCTTCATTAATTTTAGCATGAGTTAAATTATATCCATCATTAAAAATCTTCTTTAACTCTTCTAATATTTCTTTAGTAATTACAGTATCTTTACTAAATTTAACTTCACCATCTACCTTGATATCTTCAGCTAAAACTTGATTTAAAAGTCTTTCACATACATTTAATTTACGATTAAATTTATAACGACCTACCTTAGCAAGATCATATCTAAATTCATCAAAGAATCTCGTAATAATTTGGTTCTTAGATGAATCCAAAGTAGATGGTTCACCTGGTCTTAATTTTTCATAAATTTCAATTAAAGCTTCATCAGTATTTCTTGTACTATCTTTACTAATAGTATTTTCTAAATATTCATCTTTACCAAATAAATTATAAATATCTTCATCACTTGATAAACCAAAAGCTCTTAATAATGTAGAAAGTGGTACTTTTCTTGTACGATCAATTCTAACATATATTACATCTCTAGCATCTGTTTCAAACTCTAGCCATGTACCTCTTGTTGGAATAATTTGTGATGTAATAACATTTCTTCCATTTTTATCAATTTCACGATTAAAATATACACTTGGACTTCTTACCAACTGACTTACAATAACACGCTCTGCACCATTAATAATAAAGGTACCAGAATCCGTCATAATAGGCATATCTCCTAAGAATATTTCTTGTTCTTTAACCTCTCCTGTTTCATGATTAAAAAGTCTTACTTCAATCTTTAAAGGAGCTGCGTAAGTAGTTTCACGATCTCTACTTTCTTTAATTGTATACCTAGGTTCATCAAAATGATAATCTCCGAATTCAAGTGATAATGTTCCAGAGAAATTTTCTACGGGGAACAGGTCATCTAAAACCTCTTTTATACCTGTATCAATAAACCATTGATAACTCTTTTTTTGAATCTCAAGCAAATCTTTGAGTTCATATGTTTTCTTTATCCTAGAAAAGGATCTTCTTTGACGATAATCGCCACAATCAACAAGCTTATAAGCCATTCATTTCACCCCATTATAAATAATTTTTTTAAATCACATATTAGAAAATATAATATGTCGCCAACATATATTAATAACACAAATAATTTTAATAGTCAATCATTTTTTAATGAAATAATTAAAAAACCTTTATCTTTGTCAAGAGACTTTACATTATAATAGACACTCATATCTTTAATTAGTGATAAAGCCCCATGTTCCTTCCTAATAACAATAATCATTGTTCCATCTTTTTTTAAATGTTTCATAGAATCAAATATTAATTGATATAGATTATCTTTACCTATTCTAATAGGTGGATTACTAATAATAAAATCAAAACAATTATTGATATTTAGAAAACCATCAGACACAAAGGTATCTACCAAAACATTATTTAATTTAGCATTCATCTTTGTTAAATGAACCCCTCTTTTATTAACATCCACCATAGTCATATTAACAGGAAACATTTTTTTAATAATAATTCCAATTGGTCCATACCCACAACCTAAATCTAAAACATCACCATAAGGATTAACTTTTAAAGTATTCTTAATCAATAAATTAGTTCCATAATCAAGTTTATTTTTTGAAAAAACACCATTATCTGTTTTAAAAGTAAAACTAATATTATCAAAAACACAATGTATTTCTCTAATTTCACTTTTTAAATTATCATCATTTAAAAAATAATGACTCATAAAACCTCCTAAATAAGAAAAAAGAAGAAACTAAATTACAAATAAATTCAGTTTCTCCTTCCTTTTTACATATTTTAATACATTTTTAATTTTTTAACAAGTATTTTTTTAAAATTCAATTAAATCTACTGTATTAACATCATAATTTAGTGATTTAATAATGGAATCCATTTCATATTCATCAAAAACAGTTTTAATTTCTTCCTTTGTTCTAAAAAACATTCCTATTTGATGAAGAAATAAATCTTTAACAGCATTATCATTAACACCAATCTCTTTTAAATAATCTAAAACATCAACAACATTCTTTTTATTTAGTTCTACATTATATAATATTGCAGCATCATTATTCTTATTAACTTCATCTATTGTATCTTGATCAAATCCATAAGTTAGTAGGAAATCCATTATTCATCAACTCCTTTATTTAAAGTTTCTTTAAGATCATGATATTCATCTTTAGTAATTACTAAATTATAACATACCGCAAACTCTCTTGCTTTCTTTTTATCAACGCCATAACTTCTTAATGTATTATAGTTTCTTAATACTTTATTATATGAAACTTTAACACCATTAATATCATATCTAATATTATCACGATATTTTTCTAATATTGATAACTCATCAGCATAATCACCAACATTACTACTATTTTTACATAATTTAGCATATTGTCTTACTTCTTCATAACTAATATCATCAAATCCATTATCAAAGAAATTATTTAAATATTCATCACTAATATCTAATACATTAACTTTTAAATTAGTTATTTCTCCAGCTAATGAATTAGGTTTACTACCAAATACTTTTTTACCATTACTACTTGAATAACGAAGTCTCTTAATTGTTTCATCAGTAACACAATTTAACTTATTAGGATAACTTTGTATAAATTTATATCCATCAAAAGTATCATCTTTTATTTCATCTTTATATACTGATTCAACATAATAATCTATTCTTTCAGCAATATCATTTAATAACAAGAAATATTTAGCATTTTTATCATCAATACTTATGTTATATTCTTTAACAATATCATAATTTGCAACAATATGATCATGACTAGCGATTAAAACCTCTTTACTAAAATCAAATAATCCAACTAGATTAATTCCTAATTCTTTAAATAATTTAACATTTTGAATAAAATTATCACTATTCTTTCCAAATATAGAAGGAATTGTTGCAATAGCAATTTTTAATGTTGTTTCATAATCTTCACTATCTACTGATAAATCATTTTCAATAATATTTAAAACATGAGAAACAGAAGATTCATCAGAATTTAAAATCATTTCTTTAAATAATTCTTTATTACTTGTAACAATGTTTAATACACCATTTTCTTTAAGTAATAAAATTATTTTACGATATTCTTCAATATTTCCATTTACATAATCATTTAACTCATCATCAGAAACATTAACATTATATTCTTGGAATAATCTTTGAACTTCACGAGTAGAAGTCTTTTCATCTGCTACTGGTGTAATAGAAATTGTTTTTTCCATATCATTATATTCATCATAATCATCTTGAGGAACGATATCACCGAAATCATCATCTATTTTATCTTCTTCACTTTCAATTGTAGGAACTATAATATCTTCAGATTTTAATTCTTCATTTTCTTCATTTTTTTCAGTTTCTTTTGTTTCTTCTTTTTCTTCTTCATTTGAGATTTCTGGAACAAAAGGAATATTATATTCACTTACAGTGTTCTCTTCAATTTTATTGAATTCTGGCAAATGAAACTCGATATCTTCTTTTTTATCTTCTTCTATCTCATTATCAAAAGTAATAGGCTCTACTTTAATATCTTCTTTTTCTACACTTGTCTCAACAAAATCATTTTTTGTTTTTTCATCATTTTCTTGTAATTCTATTTTTTCTTCCACATGTTCATCAACATGTTTCTCTTTTTCTTCATTATATATATCAGCATTATACTTCAATAAGAAAGTTAATATACTAGATGTTTCTTCTAAATCAATACCACTAAACTCCATAGCTTCTCTAATATCATCAACATCATCAACATATTTATTACCATTAATTTTCTTAACAATGTCATCATATTTTTCTTTTTTATCTTCAAGAACATCTACATCACTAATAGCAAAACGAGTTTTAACAAGATATAATCCATCAACGACAGCCATATCATGTCTTACTACATCTTCCAAACTTTGAATAAAGTAATTAATAGCATTTTCTTGCTCAATAGTAAGGGATAGAGATACACCATTTTTTATACCATTGATTAAATAAATTAATCCATCATAATTACAATTATTAGTACTAAAAATATCACGAACATCACTTCTAACAATGGATAGTACATTTTCAAATTCATCCTTTGAAAATTTATTAAAATTTAAAACATTATATGCATCACTACCATCAGAAAATTTTTCAACCATACCTTTTGCATATGCTAAATCATTCTCTGCCTTAGTAATTTTTCCATTCAAATCATTTAGTGATTCAATATTAATTTTAATATCATCAAGTTTTATTTTTAATAATTTTAATAATTCTTCTCTCATTTTTCTCTCCCTTAATTCTTTTTATAATTACTTACATTGCTAATTATAATGTAAGATAAAATATCATTCTTTTCATTTACCACTACTTGCTCTTTATCAAGTAAATTTATAAATTCATCTATATCCTCAACAAATGGTTTATCATCGCTTAATATTTCAAAATATTTTTTAATAATTGTCATATTTTCGAAATCTTCTTTTAATTTTTTTACATCATCACTTATTCTATCTTTCGATGTTTTTAGATAACTAATAACTGATTCTAGATATACTCTTGCATTTCGATATTGTGGTAATAATGCAATTTTATCATCATCACCATCCAATAAATAACACGCTGCTTCATATTCTTTTTTAGAACTATTTATATTATCTATAGCATCAAGAATTATTGATTGATCTTCATACTTATTTAGTTTTTTTGCATCACAATTAATAAAATTTAATAACTTTTCATATTCATTTAATCTTAAGTCTTGTTCTTTTAATTTTTTTTCGCAATCTTCAAGATTAGAGAAACCATTACCTAACCTTGTTGCCAGTTTTTTCACACTATCATTCATAGCCTATCATCCCTTATTTTCAATTATTATCTTAACATATCTTTTTTTAAAAAACAATATTTTTTTCATTTTTTTTCAAAATGTGACATATTTGTTCATTTTTCATAAGATATTCTGGTGATTTTATGTCTATAATTAAATATAATGAAAATGAACTTAATAATCTCGCAAGACTTATGCGTGCTGAAGCAATAGGTGATGGTGAACTTGGTATGCTTATGGTTGGTAATGTTGCCGTAAATCGAGTTATTGCTGAATGTTATACCTTCAAAAATACTAAAACCTTAAATGATGTTATTTTTGAAACTCCAGGAGGTTTTGCAGGAAGTAGATCAAGTCTTTTTTATGCCAGTCCAACAACCAAAGAAAAAGAATTAGCAAAAAGAGTAATAAATGGAGAATACTATTATCCAGCAACAAATGCACTATGGTTTTATGCCCCTAAAAAAAATGAAAATTGTACTCCAACATGGTATAATCAAAGAAATGTAGGAAGATATCTATCACACTGTTTTTATGCCCCAGATATTGGTGTATGTCCTAAGATAAGATAAATAATAATCCAATAATATAAATAAAGATGATTCATCACAAAATAATTTAGCAAAATTGCGTTTAAAGTATTACATATTGTCCTCAAATCATAATATAATGATTGTGGAACATTTAATTAGTTGGGTGGAGCCAAACTTCTTTAAGGAGGGAGGCGAGAAAATGAACAAGAAAGATTTTTTAATTCTATC
>CACZTI010000050.1 GCA_902783985.1 uncultured Erysipelotrichaceae bacterium
CTTATCAATGGTTTCAATAATCATTATTTTTGCTATTCCTAAATTTAAAAAGATTCAAAAGTTAACTGATAATTTAAATAGAATAACCAGAGAAAATTTAACTGGTATTAAAGTAGTTAGAGCTTATAATGCAGAAAATTATGAAGAAAAGAAGTTTACTAATGCTAATAAAGAATTAACCAATACTCATTTATTTGTTGGTAAAATAATGTCTTTAATGAATCCTGTAATGACTCTTGTTATGTCAAGTTTATCTCTTGCTATTTATTGGGTTGGTGCTGGTTTAATTAATAGTGCTAATATGCTGGATAAAATAGGGGTATTTAGCAATATGGTAGTATTCTCAAGTTATGCTGTTCAAGTAATTATGTCCTTTATGTTCTTAGTAATGATCTTTGTAATATATCCAAGAGCAGCTGTATCAATGGGAAGAATTAGTGAAATATTAGATACTGATTCTAACATTAAAGATGGTAATGTAAAAGAAACCGATAATAATAAAGTTGGAGAAATCGAGTTTCGTAATGTATCATTTAAATATCCTGATGCTGATGAATGTATTCTAGAAAATATTAGTTTTACTGTTAATAAAGGGGAAACTCTAGCGATTATTGGAGGTACTGGTAGTGGAAAATCAACCGTTATTAATTTAATCCCAAGATTTTATGATGTAACAGAAGGTGAAGTATTAATCGATGGTGTTAATGTCAAAGATATGGAATTAGAAAACTTACATAATAAACTTGGATATGTATCACAAAAAGCTGTCTTATTTAAAGGAACCGTGCTTAGTAATTTAAGACTTGGTAAAACGAATCGAAAAGAAGTTACCATAAATGAAGCGTGGAAAGCTCTTGATGTATCACAAAGTACTAATTTTGTAAAAAAAATGGAGAAAGATTTAAATAGCGAAATATCACAAGGTGGTACTAATGTATCAGGTGGTCAAAAGCAAAGACTATCTATTGCTCGTGCCATTGCAAGAAATCCTGAAATATATATCTTTGATGATGCTTTTTCAGCGCTTGACTTTAAAACAGATTATATATTAAGACGTGAATTAAATAAAGAATGTCATGATGCTACCAAAATAATTGTTGCAAGTAGAATAGGTACCATTAAAGATGCTAATAAAATACTTGTTTTGGATAGTGGTAAATGTGTTGGTTTAGGAACTCATGATGAACTTCTTAAAAATTGTTCAGTTTACCGAGAAATAGCTGAATCACAACTTGGAGAGGAGGTACTAAAAAATGCATAATCGAAGAAATAATATGGATAGTAAAGCAAAAGATTTCACAGGATCAATAAAGAAAATTATTAAATATAATCGTCCATTTATTGTATTAATTATTATTGCTTTAATTCTTTCTTTTGCCGCAAGTATTCTATCCATTGTTGGACCTGATAAATTAAAAGATATTACTAATACTATTCAGGAAGGAATAATGACAGGTATTGATTTAGAAAAAATCAAAAATATTGGTTTATTATTAGCAATAATGTATGGTTTTAGTGCAATATTTAATTATTTACAAGGATTTATAATGACCATTGTAAACAATAAATTTCAATTAATGATGAGAAGTGATATTGACAAGAAGATTAATCGTTTACCACTATCATATTTTGATAAGACAACAGTAGGTGATATTCTATCAAGAATTACTAATGATGTTGATACAATAGGTTGGACAATGAATCAAAGTTTAAGTGGTTTGGTAAGTTCTCTAACAACACTTTTAGGAGCTTTATTTATGATGTTTTATACCAATTGGATTTTAGCATTAATATCTGTATTCTCTAGTTTATTTGGCTTTATGTTTGTAACCATAATATTAGTAAAGAGTCAAAAATACTTTAATGAAGTACAAGATTCTCTTGGTGATATTAATGGTCATATTGAAGAAGTATTTTCATCTCATAATATCATTAAAGTTTATAATGCCGAAGAAGAGACAAATAAAGAATTTGATAAAATAAATAAACGTTTATTTGAAAACGGAAGAAAAAGTCAATTTTTATCTGGACTTATGCATCCATTAATGGGATTTATTGGTAATTTTGGTTATGTCTTAGTTTGTGTTGTTGGTGCTATTTTAGTTATTAATAATACCATATCTTTTGGAGTAATAGTAGCTTTTATGATTTATATAAGATTATTTACGCAACCACTAATGAACATTGCTCAAAGTCTAACAGGATTTCAAAGTGCAGCTGCCGCTGGAGAAAGAGTATTTGAATTTCTAGAAGAAAAAGAAATGGATGATGAAAGTAATTTAAAAGAAAAATTAGAAATCAATGATGCTAAAGGTAATATTGAATTTAAAAATGTTTCTTTTGGATATAATAGTGATAAATTAATTATTAAAAACTTTGATGCTAAAATACCTTGTAATAGTAAAATTGCTATTGTAGGACCAACAGGTGCTGGTAAAACAACCATTGTTAATTTACTTATGAAATTTTATAATATAAATAGTGGCGATATTATTATAGATGGTCATTCAATAAATAAATTAACAAGAGAAAATGTTCATGAACTATTTAATATGGTATTACAAGATACATGGATTTTTAATGGAACAATTAAAGAAAATATTAAATATAATAAAAAACATATTACTGATGATGAAATAATTAATGCTTGTAAAAATGTTGGACTTCATCATTTCATTAAAACACTACCAAAAGGTTATGATACTATCATTAGTGATGTGGATACATTATCAAGTGGGGAAAAGCAATTACTGACTATTGCTCGTGCTATGATTAGTGATAAACCTTATTTAATATTAGATGAGGCAACAAGTAATGTTGATACTAGAACAGAAGAGTTGGTTGCTCGTGCTATGGATAAACTTGCCAAGGATAAAACATCATTTATTATTGCTCATCGTTTATCCACTATTAAAAATGCTGATATGATATTAGTTATTAATAATGGCAATATTGTTGAACAAGGAAATCATGAAGAATTATTAAAGAAAAAAGGGTTTTATGCGGATCTTTATAATTCACAATTTGAAGAAATTAAATAAAAAAATGAAGAAACTATATTCCTTCTTCATTTTTATTTTGTTATTTTTTAAACAACAATTGACATTATAAATTACCAAATGATATACTATTATAGTAGGAGAAAAGATATGAATTATGAAGAAAATAATAAGAATAATAATAAAAAGAAAAATACTATTTTAATAGTAATAATGGCAACATTAGTAGTAATACTTGGTGGAGTAACCTATGCTTTTTTTAATTACACAAGAACAGGTGAGACAAATCTTTTAACTGTTGGAAGCATATCATTTAATTCAACCCAAGAAACTGTAAATTTAACAAATTTATTTCCCGTTAGGTCTGAGGAATTAGATGAATACATTGAGAATGTGGATAAAATATCAGTATCTATAACAGGAAATACTGATTATGAGGAAGGTTTAGAATATCGAATGTCTTTTGTCGATGTTAATAATTCTTTTTTTGATAAAACTGTTCCACTATCATATCGTGCAACCGCAACAAATATTGGAACTCCTATTTCAAATAATGAATACGATTTATCAAAAGGTGGAACTACACAAGTTTATTCGATGAATGAAACTGGAGTAATAGAAAATGATAATTACTTTTTAACTGGATATATTCCAACTGGAGTAAATGCTAATGGAACTGTTGAAATCGCTGCTTATATTGATGGAAATAAAATAGCAATAACTGATACATATAATAATTATCATACAACTGATACATGTTTTACATTTAATAATGGAACAATAACAAATTATGATGCCAATTGTGAAAAAGATGTTGTAATTCCAAGTATGATAAATAACATTCAGGTAACATCAATAGCTGATAATGCATTTAAAGGTAAACAACTAAAAAGTGTGGTAATACCAGATACTGTTACATCAATTGGAAACAATGCTTTTGAAAATAATAATCTTACAAGTATTAAATTATCGAATAATTTAACTACTATTGGTTCTGAAGCATTTCAAAATAATAAACTTACGAGTGTCACTATCCCTAAGGGATGTGAAGTACTTAATTATGCTTTTAAAAGTAACAGTATACAAAAAATTATTTTAGGTGAAACAGGAACAGGACCTATACGTATTTATTCTGGGGCATTTTTCCTTGAGGGTAAATATTATATTGAAAATAATAAATTAGCAATCATTGTTAATAAAACGGGTCAATCATTCAATTGGGGAAGTATTCTTCAAGATGAACCTGAGGCAAATAGTGAGTTTGTAACTGGAACATATACATTAGGAACATGTACTGTTGATATTGTAGAAGAAGATACATATCCTTCAATTGGAAATGTAAGTCCACCAACTAGAGGAACATCTAGTAGTTGGGTTAATGGTAGAACAGTCTTTACCACTAATGAATGGAATAATTTTGGTACAAATGGCAATATATCATTTAAAATAAAAGTTGAAGCAGTTGCTGGAAATTTACCAAAAGTTATGCCTCCGTTTACTAATGAAAGCTGTTTTACAACGAGTGGTAATACAATTACAGATTATGATGCAAGTTGTGGAACAGTTGTTTCAATACCAAATACCATTAATGGTACAACAATAACTACTATCGGAGAAAGAGCATTTAATAACAAAGGATTAACCAGTGTTTATATACCTGATTCAATTACAACAATTTCTATGTATGCATTTTCTTATAACAATATTGAAACACTACAATTAGGTTCTGGCGTAACAACAATTGGATATCAATCATTTATAAGTAATAAAATAAAAATGTTACAAATAGGACCAAATGTAACAACAATTGAATATGGATCATTTTCATATAATGATTTAAGAATGGTTCAAATTGGAAAAGGAGTAAGAGAAATAGATGGTGATGCCTTTTATTCAGATCCTGCCGATGATGGATCAAATGTTAATCTTCGAACAATAGATAATCTTACCAATAAACCTTTTGATTGGGGAGAAATCATAGGAAATGAAAGTAAAACATTTATCACTGGTGACGTAACAATTAGTGATTATACCGTAACAATTACAAATAGTCGTCCAAATACGACACCACAATTAGTAAGTGAATCATGTTTTACTACAAGTGGAAGTACAATAACAGATTATAATACAAGTTGTGGTGGATCATATATCATAATACCAAGTACAATAAATGGTACGACAATAACGGAAATAGGAAGTTATGCATTTAGTTCAAAATATTTAAAGAGTGTTGTTATACCTGATTCCGTTACAACCATTGGATATAATGCATTTTCTGATAGCAATATTGAAACGCTTCAGTTAGGTTCTGGTGTTACAACTATAGGTGAAGAAGCATTTGCAAATAATAATATCGAAACAATAGAAATAGGACCAAATGTAACCACGATAGAGTCTAGAGCATTTAAGAATAATGATTTAGTTTCGGTTCAAATTGGTGAACACGTAACACAAATATATAGTGAAGCCTTCTATTCTAGTCCTGATGATGGAGGATCAAACACAAGACTTCGTAGCATAGATAACCGTTCAAATAGACCTTTTGATTGGGGAGAAATTTTAGGAACAGAAAGCAAGACATTTGTCACAGGTGAAGTAACAATTAGTGATTATACCGTAACCATTACAAATAGTAATGCTAGTACATCACCACAATTAGTAAGTGAATCATGCTTTACTACAAGTGATGGAAGAATAACAGATTATGATATGAGTTGTGGTGGAAATATCATAATACCAAGTACAATAAATGGTACGACAATAACGGAAATAGGTAATTATGCATTTGATTCAAAATATTTAACAGGTGTTATTATACCTGATACTGTTACTTCGATTGGGACTTGGGCATTTTATGGAAATGATTTAACTACTGCAACAATTGGTTCTGGTGTAACACGAATTGGTAGTGGAGCCTTCTTCTCTGATCCAGAATATGGTGATGGAACAAATGTAAATCTCCGTACGATAATTAATAAAACAAATCGTTCTTTTGATTGGATGTCAGTTTTAAATGGTCATGCAGGTGGTGCAAGTACAACATTTGTAACAGGACAAATTACTATTGGTAGCTATATCATAAATATTACAAATAATTAAAAAATAAAAAGGGTGTTGAAAATTAAATAACAAAATTTTCACACTCTTTTTTACTTATTAGTTTGATAAATTATAGACAGGTGTCTTAAAATTTAGTACAATAAATATGATGGATATGGAGTATTTAAAAAAACATAAATTATTAATTTTAATTATCATTTTTACCTTAATAAGATTTTTTCTAAGCTATCATTTACCTAATTTTTATTATGAAAATTTAGGATTTGATGATGGATTAATGATAAAAGAATTTGAAAGTCTTATAAGCGGAAATTATCTAGGTACATATAATAATATTATATTAACTAAAGGAATTATTTATCCTTTATTTTTAACTATAATTCATTACATTCATTTAAATTATAATGTCGTATTTACTATTATATATATTTTATCTTGTGCTTTTTTTACAAAATCTTTTAAAAATATTATCAATAACAAGAAGATATTATTAATATTATATATTATTTTACTTTTTAATCCGATAAGTTATTCTAGTGAATTATTTCAAAGATTATATCGTAATTCTTTATCAATAATTGAAATGCTATTATTTCTTTCTTTAGTAATTAGAATAATATCAAATAAAAAAACAAAAATATCTTTATATTTATTTCTTGGAATCATTAGTTCTATTATGCTTTTAACAAGAGAGGATAATATATGGATATATATTGTCTTTATCACACTGTTTATTTATAATATTTATCATAATCATAAAGTCAAAAATATTATAATTAATTTGGTTCCATTGCTTGTTTTAATAATTAATTTGAATATTTTTTCATTCATTAATTATAAAAATTATGGAGTATATACATATAATGAACTTACCAATTCTAGTTTTAAGGATGCTTATATTAAAATTATGCAAATAAAAGATGATAAAAAAATTGATAAAGTTTCTATATCAAAAGATGTTTTAAATAAGTTAATTGATGTTTCAGAAAAATTTAATATAGAGAAAGATAATCTTGATAAAATGTATGATAGATTAGGTGATGATAATGGAGAGATAAATAATGGTAATATTATATGGTATTTAAGAAATACTATATATGTTAAAAATCAATTTCTTGAAGCAAAAGATGCCAATAAATTCTTTAAAGAGTTAAAAGAAGAAATTGATACATTGTTTAAAGAAGGTAAATTGGAAAAAGAATTTGTTATTCCATCAGTTTTGATAAATACACCAACAATTAATGAAATAAAAGAACTTCCTAAAAACTTCTTAAAAGCCATAATATATACATCATCATATCAAAATGTAAGATCTTTTTCAAAAACTGATTTATTAAAATTAAATAATGGTTCTTTTGACGATGATGTTAATTCTTATATAATAAAATGTACTGATTATCATAATACCGAAAATATTATAAAAGATAATAATTTTATATATGAAGTTATTAGAATTATCTATAAATATTTAACAATAATATTATCAATTTATGCGCTATTTATTTACATCAAAAAAATCAAAGAAAAAAATAAAATAAATTTTATTATTAGTTTAATATTAATAATTTATATTGTTATATTATGTGGTATAACCTATACAGATACTACAGCATTTAAAGCTATTAGATATTTTTATTTAGGAAATATATATATATTACAAAGTGTTTTTATATTTTTAAATATATGGAGGGAATATGGAAAAGGATTTAACAATATTAATGCCTTGTTTAAACGAGGAAAAAACAATCAAAAAATGTATTAATGAAGCCAAAAAATTTCTAAGTGAAAATAGAATAAATGGAGAAATATTAATTGTGGATAATGGATCAACTGATAAATCGTTAAAATTAATAAAAAAAAGTAAAGTTAGATTGATTAATTGTCCTGATAAAGGATATGGAAATGCTTTACGCTATGGAATTAATAATAGTTATGGAAAATATATTATTATGGGTGATAGTGATGCAAGTTATGATTTCTATCATCTAAATGACTTTATTAAATATTTAGAGGAAGACTATGATCTTGTAATGGGTAATAGATTTAAAGGGAAAATTGATAAAGGTGCCATGCCATTTTTAAATAGATATATAGGAAATCCCATATTATCAAAATTTGGTAAAATCATGTTTCCGTGTAATATTAATGATTTTCATTCTGGATTAAGAGCTTTTAAAAAAGATAAAATAATTGATTTAAATTTAAAGTCAACTGGTATGGAATTTGCTAGCGAAATGGTAATAGAGTGTGTAAAAAACAAATATAAAACCATTGAGGTTCCAATTAATTTAATGAATAATGGATTAAATAGAAAACCTCATTTAAGACCATTTCGTGATGGATTAAGACATGTTAAATTAATAATGAAATTGAAATTCAAATAAAAAAATCCAAAATAATTTGGATTTTTTTCTATCTCTTACTAAATTGTGGAGCACGTCTTGCTTTCTTAAGACCATATTTCTTTCTTTCTTTAACTCTAGCATCTCTTGTAATCATACCAGTTGTTTTTAGTGATTTTCTTAAACTATTTTCACTATCTTTAGTTGCTTCATCATATTCAAGTAATGCTCTTGTAATTCCAAGTCTTACAGCTCCAGCTTGACCACGGAATCCACCACCAGTAACTTTAGCATCTACATCAAAAATTTCAGTAGTATTAGTTATTTCAAGTGGTTGTGATAAATCCATAACTAGTGTTTCGAAAGGAAAATATTCATGAACATCTTTTCCATTAACAGTTATTTTTCCAGTACCATTAACTAATGTTACTTTAGCGATAGCACCTTTTCTTCTTCCTGTACCATAATAAGTATTCTTTTTCATATTTCCTCCTATTTAACCTCAATGCTAACTGGTTTTTGTGCAGTATGTGGATGAGTTTCTTCAGCATAAACGAATAACTTCTTTCCCATAGCTCTTCCTAGTCTATTATGAGGAAGCATTCCATTAACAGCTCTTTCAAGCATCTCAACAGGATAATTTTCTCTCATAGTTTTAGCATTTCTTTCTCTTAATCCTCCTGGATACATAGAATGATTATAATACATCTTATCTTCTAATTTGTTTCCAGTTAAATTAACTTTTTTTGCATTAATAATAATAACGTAATCACCACAATCAATATGTGGAGTAAATGTTGGTTTATTCTTTCCACGTAATATATGTGCAGCAAGTGTTGCAACTCTACCTAAAGATTTTCCATTAGCATCAATTACATACCAAGAACGAACAACATCTTCTTTTCTTTGCATATAGCTTTTCATATTTTCTCCTTTTCCTTATTAAACTTGGTGTTCCCAATACCAAATTTATGGGGAATTTCAATGTACCGATAAAGATTATACTAGTTTTACTTATGATTGTCAATTATATTTGTTGTTTTTTTAAGTATTTTATGCGAAATTTATAAAAAAAGAAGAATTTTTTTATTCTTCTTTAAATTATGCTGCTAATGTGTCTACAGCTTTTGCCTTAGCTTTTTCAGTAATATCGATTTCAGTTTCTATATATGATGCTAATGATGATGTTAGTGTTACAATCATTTGTTCAAATTGCTCAATAAATTCGGATACGCCTCTATTATAAGTATCCAATAAGTTACCTTCTACATCATAAAATGAGATTCCTAGAGGTACACTTCTTAGTAAATTTAAAGAGTTTTTAATGTCTTCATTAAAAGTATCTAAAGCATTTTTTACATCATCTTTTACCATACCAACGCCAATCTTTAAACTATCTGAACAAACATCAGCATCCAAATTAAATGGAATATTTCCTGGTTCATAATATTTCATTGGCATACTTGTTCCATGAGCACTTGCAAGTATAACAGCAGCTTCATTAGCTCTAGATAATATTGTTTTGTATTTAAAAATGTACTGTGTGATTTTCTCAGATATGATTGATTTTTGTTCTGTAGTAAAATCAACTGCTTTAGGTGAACCCCATGTCTTACGCAATGTGTCAAATAATTTTTGGAAAGCATCGATAAAAGATCTTTCTGTAGTCTTACAACTATCATAAAAATAATCAAGTTCCTCTAATACCTTTGAGACATTTAACCCAATAATTCTTTCTTCATTCATTTTCGTAATTCTCCTTTCATTTTAATTATATATTGAATAAAATATGTAGTCAATTGATTTTACTATATATTTAACATAGTTGACATTTAATATTTTATATAGAAATATCTAATAAAAACATGTGTCAAAAATAAAAATTAATTTACTTTGTTTTCTATTTATGTTATATTATTATTATGGAAGGTAGATATGAAGAAGAAAATTATTGAAATTGTATTAGTTTTATTTATTATTTTTGAATTTATGGCAACATATTGTTTATTATCATTTGATAATTATAATGTTTTAAATACCAATAACAATTATTATTTAATCTATAATGGTAATGAATTATTTAAGAAAGGATCTCTTATCAAATTTAAAAAAATTGATAATTGTGTAAATCTTCAAGAAGGAAAGGAAGTATATTATACTTTAAGTCCTGATGTTGTTTTAAAAGGTGAAGTTTCTAAAAGAGATGAAAATATGGATAATGATGCCATGATTATCTCAGGTAATTATATTAAATGTGATAGAATGTTAGGTAATGAATTTAAAGAATACAAAAATATTGGTAGTTTTATTAATTTTATAACTAATAAAAAAGTATATTTCTTTTTAATATTATTACCAACAATTGGTTTATTGGTATATGAAATATTCTTAATAAAAAACAATATTAAGAAAGAAAACTAATATGAAAAAGAAATTTAAATTAAATAAAAAAATTGTATTTTTAGGAATAGCAATAGTTCTTTGTTTAATAATGGTTATCTTTAATCCTGTAACTATTGCTAGATATGTTTATAATGCTATTAGAAATTATTATTTAGAAACCCAAGATTTTTATTTTAATTGTGATAAGATGTCTCTTAATAATTCTTTATATCAAATTGATAATTGGGATGGAGTAGAAGATTTTTCTGTTACTTTTAATATGAATAGTATTAAGAATAATTTGGTTGTTTCTAAAAGTGATATTTCTTATAATTTAAGTTATACATGTTCCAGTAATGTAGTATGTACAGCAAGTAAAAATAATGGTGTTATAGACGCTCAAAGTAATCGTGATTATTTTATTATAAATATTCACCCTATTGTTTCATTACAAGAGGGTGATTCCGTATGGTTAAATGTTTCATCAACATCAATTAGTCCCTATGTTCAAACGATTAGTGGTAGAATTCAATTAAATGTTGGAATTCCTGGTTTAACATATGAAATAATGGATGAAGCGAATAGACCTTATTTAAATTTTTCTCTTACTAATACTTTTGATTTTTATAAAGTAATAAGGGCTTATGGAAATCATGCAGTAGGGGAAGAAATATCAAGTTCTGCTTATCGTAATTTACCTAGTTCAGAAAAAGAAAATTATGCATCTGCTTTGATTACCTTATCATTTGATCCACATGTGGTACTCTTAGATTTGACAAGTGAGTTTTACCAAGATGCCGTATCTCATACTGAAATAGAAATAGATGGATATCAATATGTTAACAGTATAACTTTTAAAGTTGATCCAATATCCAGTGAAATGATAAGATTTTATAAAAAAAATGCTAGTATGAATTATACATACCCATATGGCACTAATACACCAATAATTAGTTTTTCAGCTAGTTAAGAAAGGAATAAATATGAGTCGTAATGTTGTAAAAGATTGTTTAGATTTTGATCGTAAAAATACTATAGAATACCTTAAATTAATATTTAATGGTAAGACTACCAAGGGATTATCTAATCAAATGGTCGATTATTACTTTGATTTAAGATATTGTAATATAGAAGACAATAAGAATATCATAAATAATATTATTAATAATGTTAAAAAGAAAACATACGACTACGTAAAGAATGAGAATATTAAAATAGATAATATTCATGATGAAATAAATAATTCTTTATGGATATTAAAATATATTCTTTGTTTTGAAAAAGCTTTAAACGATAAAAAAATAATGAAACTACTAAATGGTTTAGAAGAAAAAGTAAGTAAGAGAAATCAAAAACAAGATGTTTTAAAAGTAAAATTATTTCCAATGATAAAAAATAATTATGAAATAAAAGAGAAATTTGTCAAAAAATGTTCTTGTAAAGATTTTGAACTTGATATAAAGAGTACTAATATTTTAAATGTTTTTTATACTACATTAAAAAGTAATGTTAAAATACCAGAATTATTTAGTACTTTAGCTGCTAATAAAGTTTATAATAGTGGTACAGTTAATGAAGATAAACTATTGGTTTTATATACTTTAATTAGTATTAAAATAATGGAAGATGTAAATAATTTTGATTATGATAAAAAATATGTTATATCATTTGATAGTAATTTACTTAATAAAAAGAATAAATGTAAACAATTGTTTAAAATATTTGATTTAGATTTTCTAAAAGACCGAATGATTATGGAAATATCATATGATGATTTTATAAATAATAAAGATTTAGTTTATGATCTTATTAGAGAAGGATATAAATTTGGGGTTATCATAAATGATGAATTTAGTGATAATATTCAGTTATTAGAAGTATTTGAATTTATTTTGTTAAATGGTAAATTAGAGAAGTTACCTAAATTAAAGAAAATAGATAATGTTATTATAAATGAATTGATTGGAGTATAGTTATGCAGACTTTTTTTCGATTTTTATTTGAATTTTTAAGACAGTTTTTTGGTGGCTTTTGGACAATTATTAAAGGTCTATATACTGGAATTATTGAGATTTTTAATGTTGTTGATTATGCAGCGATTGTGTCTTTTTATCGAGATGATTTTAATGGTGCTGAATGGATATTTGTTGTTGTTGCTGTTTTAATTCTTTTAGTACTTTTAGGATCAATTGGTTTTTTAATATTTTATTTAGTTCGTAAATATATTCGTTTTAGAAAAACATTAGTTGAACAAGAATCAATGCTAGAGGAAATTGCAACTTTAAATAAAGATGTTCAAGTGTTAATGAAAGAAAAACAAGATATTCTAGCGATGAAAGTATCTCAACTAGGTCTTAAACCTGGAGAGGATGCTGAAGTAGAAGTAAGTGAAAATAATGAAAATCAAAATGCTGATGGTATTCGTTTTGCTAAACTTAATAATATTGATGAATTAATGGCTAATTATAAAATTCAAAATTATAATAATTCCTTTACTTTAGAAGAATTAGTAGAATTATTTCGTAATTTTGCAGCTTCCAAGTTAAAACTTTATTATAAAACCGAAATGATTAGATTATTTATATCATCTCTTGCAAGTACGAAACTTGTTATTTTACAAGGTATCTCTGGTACTGGTAAAACATCTCTTGCTTATGCTTGGGGAAAATTTTTAAAGCATGACTCTTGTGTAGCCTCTGTTCAACCATCATGGAGAGATCGTACGGAGTTATTTGGATATTTTAATGAATTTACCAAAAAGTTTAATGAAACAGAAGTTTTAAAAGAAATGTATCTTGCTGGATATACAGATGATGTTTATACCGTTATTCTGGATGAGATGAACATCTCTCGTGTCGAATATTATTTTGCAGAAATGTTATCTATTCTTGAAATGCCTAATAAAGATGAATGGATTGTTGAACTTGTATCTAGTTCATGGCCCAATGATCCTAAAAAGTTAATTGATGGTAAACTAAAAATACCACCTAATATGTGGTATATTGGAACTATTAATAACGATGACTCAACCTTTATGGTTACTGATAAAGTATATGACCGTGCCATGCCAATAGATATCAATGATAAAGGTGAAGTGTTTGAACCAATTGATACTGAAGCTCAAGATATTAATTATTCATACCTTGATTCATTATTTCAAAAAGGAATGAGTGACCATCCAATGTCTAAAGAGATGCTTGATAAAATAGAAGAAATGGATAATTATGTTATTCAACATTTCCGTATTGCTTTTGGTAACCGTATTGTTATGCATATGAAAAAGTTTGTTCCAATTTATGTCGCTTGTGGTGGTGAAGAAATAAATGGCGTTGATTATTTTATCGCTCGTAAGATTCTTCGTAAATTTGAACAGTTAAATGTTTCATATATTCGTGATGAAATAGATGGATTTGTTGAATTTTTAGATAAAACATTCGGTAAAGGCAAAATGAAAGAATGTGAGGAATACGTTTTAAGACTTAAAAAATTATCATAATATGGAGGGTGTGATATTATGCAGGAAGGAAATATCATTGATTTATATCATAGTACAGATAGTAACATTATTAATAAATTTTCTAATAATGTTGATTCTAAAGTTCATGTTAGTCTTGATATTGATAGAGTAAACGCTGACTATGAATGGTTAGATATTATCGAAGATACGATAGTTTATATAGATAATATTTTGAGAAATCCTAATCGTTTTATAATTAATGAAGAAGATGTTGTTAAAATAGAACTTGCAAGAAGAATAACTGTTGATAGTATTAAACATTTATCAAGAAACACTAACTTAATTCAAGATTATGATAAGAAAACAGGGGATGTTAAACCATCGAAAATATTAAATATCAATAAAGAAGAAAGTTTTAATACATCTGAAAACCGTTTTATCTATAGTTTAATTGAAAACATGTCTTTATTCATAAGTCGTAAAAAACAAAAAATTGTCCTAGCGAATAAAAATAAATGTCAAAAAAAAGTTGAATATAATGCTTTTTCTAAAGTAGGAAGAGAAAATGTTAATATTAATTTTTCTATTGATAGTTTAATAGATACTAATAGTAATATTATGGAAGATGGATTAAATATTGAAGAAAGAATTAACAAAGTAGAAATGCGAATAAGAGATCTTAAAAGTTCTGAAGTATACAAAATGATTCATAAATTACATATTACTTTAGTAACATCTCCTATTAAAAAAACCAATGTTATTTTAAAAAATGTTAACTTTCAATATGCAGTAAAGTTATGGAATTATTTACAAGAACATTTTGGTGAGGAAACAAATAAAGAGAATAAAGAAAAAAAAGATTATGATGATAATGGTAAATTAAAACAATATTATGATGAGAGTTTTTTACTTGACTATTTAGTCCTTAATTCTATTGATGAAAATAATTTTAAAGATTTATCTGTATCTAAAGAAGAATTAAAAGAAAGATTAGTTGGTAATATTGTTGAAAAAATAATTGATATTGATAATAAGATATCAGAGGAACAATTAAGTGAAATTGTTGCTAAACAATTTGTTGTAATTAAAAATAAATATGTGGCTAGTGATAATAAGATTAAAGAAATATATCATAATGCTATCAATAAATATATGGATAAAATTATGGATTTAAAATTGGAGGATAATGATGAAGAATTTGAAAGAAAAGATAGAGAATAATAAAGCTTTAAAAATATTGATTAAAGTATTTAAAACGATAGCAATGGTAATAGTAATTTGTTTACTTTTAGTTATTGTTGTTCAAAAAGTATCATCTAATAATGTTAATTTAGGAGGATATGGTGTTTATACCGTAGTAACTGGAAGTATGGATCCAACATTAAAAGTTAAAGATATGATTTTATCTAAAAAAGTAGATCCAGAAAGTTTAAATACTGGAGATATCGTTGTTTATAATGGAAATGAAGGTAGTTTTTCTGGTAAAATAGTAACTCATAGAATTATTAAAAAAGAAAAAAGAGATAATGTTTTGTATTTTACAACAAAGGGTGATGCTAATCAAATAGAAGATAAAGAAATCACTGCTAGCCAAATAGTTGGTAAGTTTGTTACTAAATTAACAATATTAAGTCTTATAAGTCATATTATTAACAATACCGTAGGTTTCTTCTTTATTGTTTTTGTTCCCTTTATTATCTTTGTTTTTTGTGAAGTTATAAGTGTTAAGAATGAAATTGATAAAGAAAAAAGTGAGAGTTGATTTTTGTGAATAAAAAAGAAATTAAAATTGTCTTAAAAAAACTTAAAAAAACTTTAGGTTTAAAAACACTCTTAATTCTTATTGTTTTGCTTTCATTTAATACATATGCTTGGTTTGTTTTTTCTAGTCATGTTGATACTGAAATGGGCGCTAAAGTAAGAGCTTGGAATATTACTTTTACCCAGGATGATCAAAGTATTATGCAATCATTAACATTTGATATTGATGATATTTATCCAGGAATGAATAATTATCATGATGAAGTTATGATGACTAATAATGGTGATACCAATGCCTTAGTTAGCTTTGAAATAAATTCTGTAAGAATTCTTGATACTACATATACAGTTTCTGATAGTTTAACTAGTGATGATATCATTGATATGTTAGAAAATGATTTCCCTTTTAAAATACAAATTGGTGTTAATCATGATGTTATAGCTCCTTCGGCATCTTCTATTTTTGCAGTAGAAGTTATCTGGAATTTTGAAGAAAATGAAGATAGTGTAGATACCTTATGGGGAGAAAATGCCTATACTTATAATCATACACATACTGGTATGCCAAGTATTTCCATTAATTTAACAATTCATATTGATCAAACGAATTAAAAAAATAAGTACTTTTTAGTACTTATTTTAATTTGCTTTTTGAATGAAATGTAAGTTAACATCCATTTTAGCAGTAGCATTATCACCAGTTGTATTAGTATCAGCTTCATTATTCATGGTGGAACCTTCACCATCATTCCATGTAACAAATACTCTAACTTGTTTTGTTTTATTAGCATCAGTCTTATTTATAGTTCCTGTTATATTACTGTTATTATAATTTATTACCTCACCATTATCTAATGAATAACCAGTTATAACTAAATCAACAACTTGATTACTTGCATTTTGATTAAGTGATATTTGATAATCAAATGTTACATCAGTTTCAGTTGCATCAATTATAATGTCAAAATAACCATTAGCTGTAGGGGCAATATAACCATCACTTATATTATTATTACCACTAAATACTGGTTGAATAACAGTTTCAGCTGATAAATCATTTCTTACATCAAAATTATTTACAAGAATACGCCATCTTGCTATTGACATATTTGATGTAGCATTATTGGAGGTTGAATATTTGGCATATGTTTCTTGCATTGTCAAAATACATAGTAAAATAGATACACAAAATATTAAAAAGATTATTTTTTTATTATATCTCATTACTTCCTCCTAATTGTAGTTTACCATTTTAAAAAAATGATGTAAATATAATTGATAAAATATTGTAAAATATAAATGTAAATATATGTAAAATAAAATGTAAAAATGATTACCTGTTGATTTAAATGAATAATTTGTCATTTTTCTTGAAAATACCTTGCTAATATGGTAAAATGTTTATAGTATGGAGTAGGTTATGGCAAAAGAAGGATATGTTGTTTATACAGCGGATAAGATTAAAAATAGAAAGAAAAGAGCTAAAAGATATCGTATTATTATTGTAATTTCGATTATTTTCTTAATGAGTTTATTTGTCGTTTTAAGTTTAGCTTATAATGGTGGAAGTTTTACAGTAACACTTGATCCTAACTTTAGACTTGAATCAGGTCTTGCTATTTATACGGAAAAAGAAGTACATAAACATGTTCGTAAGTTATATGCGGATGAACTTAAATTTATGGATAATATATCAATTGATTGGCTACCTAAAAATATTAAAGATTTTTCCGGTGGTGGACATAATGGTGATAATTATATTGCTTATACTTTCTATATTGATAATCAAGGTGTTGAAATACAAGATTATTGGTATAAAGTAGTTATTCAAGATGTTATTAAAAATGTTGATGAAGCGATTAGAATTATGATTGTTTTAAATGATACTGAAACAGTTTATGCGAAAGCTAATCCCTTAACTGGAGAAGCTGAAAAAGGCACCAAAGCTTTTTATAAAAATGATGTTCCCATACTTGAAAATAGAGCTAAGTTAAAACCTGGTGAAATCGATAAAATGACCGTAGTTATTTGGCTTGAAGGAGATGATCCTGAATGTGTGGATAATCTTTTAGGTGGCGAAATAAAAATTGGTATGAATATTACGGATGAGCATTTTGATGAAGAAACAAGAAACTATATTAACAATAATAAAAATAGTGTTAATGCCGATATTCCAACTATTCCGGATGAGAAAGAATAGGTGATATCATGAAGGAAGAAAAGAAAAAAAGAAGAAAGTTTTTGTTTTTACTATTATGGTTTTTTATTGTCGGAATATTTCTAGCAACTTCAACATACGCTTGGTTTTCTACTAATAGAATTACGGATATTGAGTTTGTTGATGTTCATGTTGAAACAGATGGTGGTATTGAAATATCAACTGATGCTTTGGATTGGAAAAGTGTTTTAAGTGTTAATGATATAGTAGAAGCTTATAAAACATATGGAAATAGTACTAACCAAGTTCCAGCTAATGTCATGCCAATGTCAACTGCAGGAATAACGGATAATAATGGATACTTATATATGTTTTATGGTAACTTAGAAAATGTTGCTTCTGGTGAATACATTTTATCTAGTAAAAGACAAGTAGAAACAAGATGTAGTGGGGAAGATTGTTCAGGAAGTTTTATTTCCTTTGATGTCTTCTTTCGTACTAGTGTTGATCGAAAATTATTTTTAAGTAGTGATTCATTTGTAACCTATTTAGGTGAAGAAAGTTTAGGTATTGAAAATTCCGCAAGAGTTGCTTTTGTATTGGAAGGTAATGTATCGCAAGATGCGAATATCAATGTCGCTCAAAATCTAAATGGTGGAAGAAATGATGATGTCTATATTTGGGAACCTAATTATGATGTTCATACAAGAACTGGTGTATCAAATGCCTTATCCACATTTAATATCGTAACTACTGAAGAAAATGGAGAAATAATTCCTTATGATGGTGTCATTAATCCCATATTACTTTCTCAAAACATTGATATTAGAAATGCTAATAGTATAAATTATCCTAATTATTTTAAACCAGTAAATGTTAAAGTTTATACTAAAAGTAACAATGATACTAATCAAGAATTATTTGATATTAAAAGAGGTATTACTAAAGTAAAAATATATATGTGGTTAGAAGGACAAGATGTTGATAGTGAAAACAATGCATCTTTTGGTGATATCAGATATAATTTGCAATTTACTTTAAATCCATAAAAAAGAAGGAGGATAGCTAATGAAAAAGATTGTTAAAAATAAAAGTTTATTTAATCGTTTAATAGTAATTTTTTTCGTTATTGCTATTATCCTTTTTTTGTCAATAAATTTATTTAGGACTTTTTCTGAAGATGTCTCTGATACTAGTTCTCATATTACTGGAGACACTGTTTATGTTAATGATTTAGTTAGTGACTATAATTATTATTTAGGAATGAATTATGTAGGTGATATTGATTCCAACAGTGTTTCATATAGTGATAGTAATCTATCTAGTGTAACAATTGTTTATCATGGATATGATAGTAGTGTTAATAATTGTGATGATACTTTATGTGGTTATGTTTCTTTAACAGAAAGACAAAACAAATTTATATATTATAAATATTATCCCGTTGTTAATAATGAAATGACCATCGAACTTATTGATAATCCATTTAGTGATCGCCCAACTAATAAAGCTTTTGGTGGATGGACTAGTACTGATGGTGTTATTACAAGAAATAATAATACTAATGTTCAAACAATCAAGGTTGTTAAATCAGGAAATAATCAAGTAGTTAATATTTATGCTAATTGGATAAATGCTCATGTTGTTTATTTAAAAGGTAGTTTAGGTGATGATAATTTTGATGGTAGTACAGAAGATGATGCTGTAGCTTCCTGGGGAAGAGCATTCTCTCTTTTAGAAAGTAATAGTACAAATCCAGATGATCGTGAAAGAAATATCATTGTTTTAACTGGTGATATTGCAATGAGTCCAAATTACTCTCAAACTGTAACTCATACTTATGATATAACTGTTAATTATAATGATAAAACAAATTTTGATGATACTCCTCATATTATTGAATATAAGAATGGAAATACACGATATGCCCTAACTGATAATAATGGAGTTAGTTATACAACATTATCTTTAAATACCGAACCCCTTGATAATACCAAATGGATAATTAGAGAAGAAAATGGTTCATATACCATTCAAAACTATGATACTAATAGATATTTATCGTATAGTGTTAATGGTAGTAATGTCACTTTAAATATGACTAATACTAGTACATTATGGAAATATGATAATAATTTAAGAAAATTCTATGTACCAATTGATTTATCTTATTATGAATACACTTATAATGATGTAAATAATATTACAAGTGGAGAAGAATATTTAATAACTAGTGGTTCAGAGAATAATACTTTAAATAGTAATTTAGCTAATATTAGTTTCAATAATCGTAATTTTAATAATAATGCCTTATGGACATTTACTAATGAAAATGGTGGATACTCCATAAAAAATGGTAATAATTATTTATCAAGTGTTGATGGTGGTAATAATGGAGCTGCTCTATATTTTTCAAGTTCTCTGGCAACTTGGCGTTATGATGATACCAATCATGCATTTTATAGACAAACATTAATTAATTATGTAACTTATTCCTATAATCATGCTAATTATATTAATAGTGGAAGTAATTATTATATTACAAATGGTGATAATAATAACTTAATTGCTTTATCAGTAAATGGTAATAATTTAACTTATTTTGATATGACAGATAATGAACCAACTAATACTAGTTCTTGGTTATTAAATAATTATAATGGTGGTTATACTATAAGAAATGTAAGTAATAATAGATATTTATATTGTAGTAATAATGGAACTTTATCTACTAATACTAATTCAAGAACATGGATGTATGATGCTAATAATCATCGTTTATATTATCAAAGAAATTATAATAATAGATATTATCTTCGATATAACAATGGAACTTGGTCTACAACAACTAATGCTAATCAAGCTACAGAATTATATTTTACAACAAGAGTTACTAATAGTAGTTATCAAAATACTAATGTATATTTATCATTTGATAATAACAGGTGGGGTTTAGTTGATACTTTAGGGGATAATACGACAATAACTTTAAAAACTGTTGAAAGTAATTATGTTAATAATACAGTTAATTATTATGTAAGATATAATAATGGTTTTGAAATAAGTGATATTGATTCTAATAATCGATTAAATTTTGCAACATATACTATTGATAGAGAAATAAGAACTACTAATACTGGTAATATTGGTACTAATAACTATAATACAAATAATAATAATCTTGCGGTAACTATTACCAGTCTTTATAATCACATTGATTATCGTAATAATGCTTCAATTGATTTAACAGATGATGTTAATAATGGATATGATTTTGTATCTGCTTATAATGATTTACAAATGGAATATTTAAGTATTAAAGCGAATGGATTTAATGCAATTAGTAATGATACAACCACAACTAATTATAGTGGAACATATGCAGCTTTAGAAGGAAATTACCATAATGTTAGAATAGGAAGAGGAATGAATACTACTTCTTGGACTAATGATTCCGCATCTATTTTTAGTTTTGCTTATGGTGGAAGTGATAGTACATCTCTTGGAAGTAGTAATAATCACAATAATGACTATCGTTTTGTTATTGAAACAGGAAGATATTCATCAGTTATGGGTGTTCGTATTGCTAATGATGGAAATTATAGTAATTATAATACAGTTGATTATTATGGCAAAATGACCTTTGTTTTAGGTAATGATTATGATCGAGTATCAAATATTCATAATCGTCTTCAAGTATATTATCGTGCAGGTAGTTCTAATAATTATGGTATTGTTGGTAAAACTAATTCTAATAATCCCGCTTATTTAATTAATGTTAAAAGTGGTAATATAGGATATGATTATTTTAATAATAATCCGAGTGATGATAATAGAGCTTACTCTGGACTTTATGTTGGTGGACTAACTGTTAATGCCACGAATTCCACTACTGATATTTCACCAAGAGTTTTAGTAATGGAAGGAGGCTATATCGCCAATATTGTTGGTGGTCTTCGTCTTTATGAAAATTATCAAAACACGGTTCCTACAAAGATTTATGTTAAAGGTGGTACTATCTCTAATATTGTAGGAGGTGCCGGTGTATCAACAACATATGGTAATCGATATATTTCTGTTACTGGTGGTAGTATTGAATATAGTGTATCTGGTGGTAGTAATGGAGTTTTTGCTACTGATTCCACAGGACAACAAAGTGGTAAATTACAAGGTAATAGTTATGTTCATATAGGTGGAAATGCAAGTATTGGAACCAATAATTCTGGTGAATTATATGGAGTTAGTTATGGTTCTGTATTAGGAGCTGGTAATGGTAATAGTGATGTTCCAAATTCTGGTCAAGTTATTAAAACCAATGTTTTCATAAGTGGTGATGCTAAAATATATGGAAGTGTCTATGGTGGTGGAAATTATGGTAATGTTACCGATGATGTTCACTTAGATATTTCAGGTGGTACTATTTATGGAAGTGTTTATGGTGGGGCTAATAAAAATGGTATCGGAAGTGTTACTATTCAAGAAGGAATGGGAGAGACAGTATCCTATGTTAATCATGAAAATATTACATCTGGTAATGGATACTTGATTGTTAAAGAAAATGGTTCAACAATGAATGCTTTATCTTTAAATAATAATTCTATTACTAATAGTGTTTTAGGAACAACCACAAGTGCCCCTTTAAGAAGTTTTTGGACAATTACTAGTCAAGATAATGGTTATACTATTAAGAATGTTAGTAATAATATGTATTTAACACATGAAACAGGTTTAAATAATCCAACATTAAAATTAGATACTAATCCAGCGGTATGGCAATATGATACAAGTAATAAATCCTTCTATAAACAAGCAAGTTATTTTAATGATTATACAGTATCTTATAACTTTAGTACATCAATGATTACCAATGAAGAAATATTATTAACAAATTCTAATTCTAATACCGCTAATTCAATGGCAATTACTAATAATAATTTATCTAATATAACTTTAAATAGTACTAGTATTCCGTTGGATAATTTATGGATTATTGAAGAAAATAATGGTGAATATGCTATTAAAAATGTTAATACTGGATTATATTTAAATATGGAATCAAGTGGTTGGTTTAATTATAATTTAACTTTAGGTAATAATCCAACATATTGGCAAAGTGATGGAAGAAACTTCTATTATGGAGCTTTCTTTAGAACATATTATTTAACATATAATAATGGTTGGACAACAACTACTACGGCATCATCAGGAACTAATTTCTATTTTGGAAAATATAATATTAATTACAATGAAATAGAAGATACTTTCTATTTAGGATTTAATAATAACTGGGTATTAACAAGAACTAATACTTCGGTTAATAGTTTAACTTTTAAAACACAGAATGTTTCTACAAACTTTGTTCAAACAGCAACCAATAGATTAAATGGTGATGTAACAATCAATATGACAGGAGGAGAGATTAAGAAAACTCTTTATGGTGGATCTTGTGAAAAAGGTAATGTTGCAGGTGATGTTATAATCAATATTTTAGGTGGTACTATTAATTATGATGATAATAATCATGGAAGTTTATTTGGTGGTGGATATGGTGAAGAAACATCTATCGCTGGTAATATAAATGTTTCCATTGAAGATAATAATAAAGTCATGATTAAAGGAGATTCCTATGGTGGAAGTGCTTTAGGAACAGTAATTGGTAATATTCAATTTGATATTGATGATACTTCAAGTACTCCTACAATTACAATAGATGGTGATACATATTGTGGAAGTATGGGAAATAAACTAGATAGTACCTTAGGTAACATTATGGGAAATTGTTCTCTAAATATTAAAGAAGGAGACTTTACTAAAAACTTCTATGGTGGAAATAATTCTGGTGGTGGAGCCTATGGTAATATCACGGTTACTACTGGTGGATATAATACTGATGCTAAAATAGGTAATGTCTATGGTGGTGGAAATGAAGCTGATTCACTAAGTAATAATGTTACAGTTTATGTTAAAGATAAATCTAATATAACCAATGTCTTTGGTGGTGGTAATTTAGCTACTGTTTCTAATACCAATGTTTATTTACAAGGTGGTACTGCTACCAATACCTTTGGTGGTAGTAATAAAAGTGGAGCTGATGTAACCAATGTTTATTTACAAAATGGTAATTTCACTAATATTTATGGTGGAAGTAATGAATTAGGTGAAGTATTAGCAACTAATATTACTTTAACAGGAGGTAGAGCGACTACTGTTTATGGTGGTAATAATATTGGTGGAACAACAACAAATAGTAATGTTTTATTAAATGGATCTAATGTTGATACTATTTATGGTGGAGGAAATGAAGCCCAAACAACAACAACCATTGTTAATATTAATAATGGTACAGCAAGTAATGTCTATGGTGGTGGTAATAAAGCTTTAACTGATACGACTAATGTTAATTTAAATGGTGGAACAATTACTAATACTTATGGTGGTGGTAATGAAGCTGGTATTATTACCAAAACCAATGTTAAATTAGCAGGAAGCACTACAACCAACATTTTTGGTGGAAGTAATACAAGTGGTGTTGTACCAATAAGTAATGTTTTAGTAAACTCTGGAACATCTTCTAATATCTATGGTGGTAACAATGTTGGTGGAAGTACTACAGAATCTTTTGTAACAATGAATGGTGGTACTATTAATACTATTTATGGTGGAGGTTTACTTGCAAGTACTGGTAAAACCAATGTTACAATAAATAATTCTTTAACCAATGTTTATGGTGGTGGAGAATCTGCTAATGTAACAGGTAGTAGTAATATCCAAATGAATAGTGGAACAATAAGTAATATTTATGGTGGAAGTAATACAAGTGGTGTTGTTAATAATAGTAATATAACTATTGATGGTGGAACAATAACAACCATTTATGGTGGTAATAATGCTGGTGGAAGTACAACCGTTAGTAACTTAAATATTAATGATGGTACCATTAATACTATTTATGGTGGTGGATCAAGAGCAAATCATGGAACATCAAATATTAATTTTAATACAGTATCTAATAATTCGGTATCCGCTATTTATGGTGGTGGTATGGAAGCATCTTGTACTACATCAAATGTAAATTTAATTAAAGGAAAAGCCAATTATGTTTATGGTGGAAGTAATACAAGTGGTGTAGTAACTACAGCAAATGTTAATATAACAGGTGGTACATATACAGACATTTATGGTGGAAATAACGCTGGTGGTACAACAACTAATACCTTTATTGATTATCAAAATGCTACAGTATCTAATATCTATGGTGGTGGAAATAACGCTGATGTATCAGGAAATACTAGTGTTAAATTAGCAAATGGTACAATATCTAATAATATTTTTGGTGGTGGAAATAACGCTAAAGTATTAGGAAATACCAATGTTTTAATTAATGGAACTACTATTAATGGTAGTGCTTATGCTGGTGGAAATGGTGCTAGTGCCACAGTGGTTAAAGATACATATATCTTAGTAGAAGGAAATACTAATATTTTAAATCATGTCTTTGGTGGTGGAAACGCTGCTTATACTGGTATTGTTACCAATAATAATTCCAAGGGATCAGTAAATATTATTGGTGGAAGAATAAATGGCAATGTTTATGGTGGTGCTAATACATCAGTTCTATATGGTGATACCACAGTAAATATTGGTTATAATGCGGTTTTAAATAATAATGCTAATTTAGATTCTAGTACTCTTTCAAAAGGAGATATTTATATTGGTGGAACTGTCTTTGGTGGAGGAGAAGCTAACGCTAGTGGATCAGAAGACTATGACTACTCATTTATTAGTGTAACAGTTGGTATTATTATAAATATTGATGGAAGTAATCATGATCATTTTGATATATCTGGTTCCATCTTTGGAAGTGGTAACGCTTCAAGTACCACTGGTTATAGTAGAATATATATAAGTAATTATGGTAGTTTAGATGATGTTAAAGAAAATATTTCCATTCAAAGAGCAGATTTAGTTGTTTTAAATAATACTAATATTGAACTATCTGGAGCAACCGATAGAACTAATGAATACTCTAGTGTCTTATTTAGTGTAAGTCGTATTGATGAGTTAGATTTAGTTAATAATAGTACCATTTATTTCCAAAATGGGGCTAATCTTCTTAAGAAATTTAGAAGTTTAAAAGATAATAATACTTTAGCAAGTGTTGTAATTGATGAAGATAATGGTACAGTAGTAAAAAATGTTAATAATCGAATCTATATGTTAGAAGATAAAATCTTAAATATTGCAACAAATCAAAATATCACATCATATGGTGAAGTAGATGGAATGACTTTCTTAGGAATGTATAAAAAAGAAAGAACAGGAGAAATAGTTGTTGCAATGTATGATACTAGTTATAATTATGGTGATCATGCTGATGATAATGATATTTATTATTTCTCTGGAGGAACTTATGTTTTAGGATTACATGAAGATAATCATAATATCGAAGTAGATGGTTTCTATTCTAATTTTGCATCAACGGAAGAAGGAGAAGAAAATACATTAGAAGTTAAATATATTGTTCCTACACCAGAAGATTCTAGTTACTATATGTGGATTATTGGTACATCAGTAACTTCTTATGAAGTAGACCTTGTTGCTTCAAAATATTCAACACTAGGTACTTATGAACTTCCTTTAATTGATTATACAACGGCTAATACCTATTTTTCTGTTGTTGGATTCCAATATGAAAATTTAAATAGTGAAGTATCATTAGTATCTCCTAATAGTATTCCAAGAATTGCAAGTAATTCCAATGATGCTGATAATAAATTAGGATTATCCATAAGACCTGGTACAGAAGGATGGATTACTTTAGGATCAACTGACTTCTTAACTGAAAGTGAAAATAATATTTCTGGTACCACAACATACTATACAGAAAACTCATCCTTAGCTCCTAGTTTACTATTCTATTTATATCACTCAAAAAATTTAGCAACCGATGGTAATTTAGGTTATGTAACAATTAAATTACTTGCTATAACTCCAATTAATGATTTGGAAAAAGAAACAACCAGAATTGATATTGTTGTTAATTTATCAAGAGCAATATATCAAGGTGATTTCTATGAAGCTGCTATGACACCAGGAAGACAATATGAATTCTTCTCGTCAAGTCCAACAAGAATTACATCAAAAAGTAGTTTAAGTGCTTATTATGCTTTATATGTAAATTCAGATACTAATATTTATCGTAATGGATATCATCATGCTTTAGTATCAGATAAGTTATTACCTGTAAATACTAAAATAACAATGATTGATTTTGCAAGTGGTACAAGTCCTGAATATTATTACTATATTACAAACGCTCAAGATAATATTGATATTATTAATAAATATAATTTATATTTAACATATTCCTATGATTTAAGTAAATTTATTAAAATGGGAAGTTCTAGTACAAATAATACTTATGATGAAGAAACATTAAAGAATATTTATTATAATTCGGAAAACAAAATGGCCGTAGAAGAATTTATCTTTATTGTTGATTTCTGTGATGCTGAAATAGCAAGTAATTATTTAGAAACATCATTATTAATGGAAATTAGAACTTCTACAGAACAAACTATTTATTCTGTTTTAGGTACCCAACATGATAGTATGAAATATGATTTATATTATAATTCAGATGGTATTATTCATGTAGATGCCGAGTTAAATAATAATGTTATTCATATAGGTAATGATACTACATTAAGAGTAACAACATCTTTTGAACAAAAGAAAGATAATAGTAACAATAATATTATTGATACTACATATTATGATAATAAATTAGGTATTAAATTAACGATATATGATGAAAACAATAATCAAGTAAATGGTGTGGATTTAATGGGTGTATCATTTGTATATAATGGAATAACTCATTATCCGAGAAGTGATGGTACAGTAAGAATTAATTTAGCAGAGAAAGTCGCTAATGTTTATTCAGCTATTGTTATTGATACTAGTGATGGTAACTTATCTGGTGGTAATTATACTTTAAAAGTAGAATCATTCTATTCACCTGATGGTATATATTATGGTATTGAATCATCTGATGAATGTGATGTTCCATTTAAAATAATGGAAAAGAATTATGGATTAGATATTGATATTGATGATAAATATTTAATTATTGATCATGAAACAAGTAATAATTTAGATGGTAATAAAGATTTTAATTTCAATATTTTATATTCATCTACCCTAGATAATCCAAATCTTCGTATTGCCCTATTTAGAAGAACTTATAATAATATATATGATTTATCATATAATCTTGTAGATGTTAAAGATTATCTTGATGGAACACTAAATACTACAAGTGATGATAAAGTATATAAATTCTTTACTAATCCAGGATCTAATGTAAATAATAGTTATACTTTAAAAGATAATTTAAAAACCGGAACATATAAGTTAGTAATATATCTATATGATGGTGATGTAAATGTTGGTAATATCTATCAATACTTTGTTATCAAATAATCAAAAAGTAGTTGAAAAACACTACTTTTTTTGATATTCTTATAATAGAAGGAGAAAAGAATTATGGAAGAAAAGAAAAAGAAATTTTTAATAAAAAGTTATAAACAAATGTTTATGGTAATAGGAATATTTACCTTAATTTTATTAGTTGGTGGAACAACATATGCATTTTTTAATTATACAAGAACCGGTTCTGCCAATACTTTAAGAACAGGAAGAATTTATTTTAGTACAGAACAAACAAATCAAAATACGATTACATTAAATAATATTTTTCCAATGACTAAAGAACAAGCACTTGCTGATACAAGTACAAATGGCACATTAGTAGTAACCTTTACTGGAGATACCACATATACTGAAGGAATAGAATATTTATTAACAATAGATTCAGTAACAAGAACAGCCAATGTACCAATAAGTTTAATCATGGATGTTAATGTAGAATCAAGAACAGCAGGTGAAACACCAACAGTAACCACATTAACTGAAAATGTTGATTATTATTCAGCAAGAGAAGCTAAAACAACATCAATGTATAAAGCAGAAGGAAATGATACCACAATAAATAGTACAACACATAAAGTAATAACTGATATCGAAACAGGAAAATATTTACTTGCAGGATACATTAAAAGTGGAACAGATGTTGTAAATGGAACAGTAACCATAAAAGCATTTATAGATGCTGATAATCTTTTAATTACTGATACCCCAAATGATCAATCTAAAGCTCCAACTGGATATACAGATGGAACAGTAACAACAGGAAAAACTGTCATATCAACAACTGATTGGAATTCTCTACAATCAACGGGAGTAAGTTTTAAAGTAAAAGGAGAAGCAAATCCAGGAATCTGGGTACCAGAACCAAGTCAAGGAACAATTGATTCATGTCCGGGATGTAAATTTATTTACTCAACAACTCAAATGTGGACAACATGGAATACTGAAAGTGAAACACCAACACAAATAACAAGTGGATATAGTGAAAATTATAATGATATCGTAACAAGTAGTGGAAAGAATTACTTTTTAGGAGTGGTAACAAATAATAATAATGAAGTAACAAATGACTATGCATGTGGAATAAAAGATGGAACACCATTTTGTATCGAAGGAACAAATGATGGATCAAAATATACAGCAAATCAAGGACTAATAAATGGAGCAAGTCTATGGAATAACACATGTAATATACAAACTGGTAAAGGTAGTGTTGAAGTAACAATATGTGGACCATGGGATGACACCTCTGTTTCTGCTGCTGCTGGCTCTGATGGCATTGCGGATGCTGGCGTTGGTGATGACGACTACTGTGAAGTGGACATATATGGCCGTTTCATGTGCTATGGGTCTGTTCATGAGGAGCCTGCGCCTCTTGGACCACAGTCGTAGTCCCGCCAGCTGATCCAATCTCACAATCTTGAATCAAGCATTTTCGTTAAGAAAATGTGCATGAGGACAAAATCTTTTAGATTTTGGTCCGAATAAAGTGCTGAACGAAAGACGAGGCACAAGGGGTCTCTTGGCACTATTATATAAATAGTGCCAAGAGATAATAATTATGTTATAAAAAACTAGAGTTCTTTATAAAGGGATATTCTAATTTATGTGGGCTGCTTTTATCTTGAATAAATTAATAAAATACATGTAAAATATGTATTTTTATTTTGTTTTATGATATAATTTTTTTATAAATACTTGGAAGGTGAAGATATGAATGATATTTCAAATAGTGATTTATTAGATATATATAAATTAGTAAGTGACTATATAAAAGAATTAACAAAAGATAAAGAAAGTTTTCATGATGGTGAATAGTATGTTAGATGATGTTAAAAATAAAATAGAAAATGATAAAGAAATATTAAGTGTATTACCTAAAAACAATTTGAAAAATAGAAAAAATTATTTAGAAAAAGTAACATCATTAATTAATGAATATCAAGGTATTAATGATAATGTATTAACTGAAATAGAAAAAAGATATCATAGTTTATGTGATATAAAAGATGATAATATTAGTAATAATACAACTGAATTATTAAATGATTTTAATTATCTAAATAGTTTAACTTCACCAATGGAAATACTTAATTTAGATAAAATGTTAGATATAATTAATTCATATGAAAATGAAAATCTTGATATTATTAATGAAAATATTTTAAATATTATTAAAGTGTTTAATGATGTTGGTATTGTTTTAAATAAAGAATCATTTGATTTTAATGTTTACGCTAGTGAATATATTGATTTTTTACTTAAAGAAAAAGATAATAATAAAATACATGAATATTTTGAAAAATTATATTGGAAATGTCCTAATATTTTAAAATATCTTGTGGTTAATTTCTATGATTTATATTTTAAAAATAATAAGAAATTTATAAGTTATATTGAAAATCAAAAATCAAATAAATTTTCTAAATATGAAGATAAAAAGAATAGTGGATTTAGTATATTTAGAAAAAAGAGTTCTAATTATTTAGATAATGTTAATAAAGAATATCAAAAAAGAATTATTAATTATGATAATTTAATTAGTAAATCAAGAAAAAGATATTTAGATATGTTTTTAAATAATGAATTAGATATTAAAGATTATGATAAAGTTAAAATAGATAAAATGATTAATGATTATACAGAAAATTCGATTGTTAATGATAAAAAAAGTTTATTTATTAATTTAAGAAATTCTCTTAGAGAATATCAAATGATTAGTAAATACCATTATATAATTGATGAATGTCATGAATTATATAATAATAAAAATGATTATAAGAGTGTTTTAAAAAATAAACTTAAAGATATAGATAAAATATCTAATGAAATAAAAAAGAATAATGTTAAAGCTAAAAAGATAATGGATAATGATAATAATGAATTTCTTAATAAAAATGATTTACTTTTAAATGATTTATTAAATTTATATAGTGAATATGATTTAGATATTATTAAAGATCGAATATATAATTATATTGATGATAATAGTAAGTTATCTCTTTATTTAGAACTTGGTATTAGTAGTTATTTGTTTTTAAAAAGGGTATCTTCTAAATATCAAATTGAAATGGATCTAAATGATATTTTAAAAGATATTAATACATTTATTCATAGTCCATATGTTACATTAATAAATAATGAAGGTTATAGTGATTTAGAAAAATTAAATTCTATTGTTGTAGATAAATATAAATTATTAGGATTTAATATTAATTTAGATTATTTAGAAGAAGGTAATATTGATAATTTTATTAAAGTTATTGATAACATTGTTAATTATCATTATATGAATGATATTAATATTAATTTTGATGATATAAGTTTTATTTTAAAAGCAAGGGAGATTTTAGAAGGGAAATAGTTATTGCATAAGATTTTTGATTATGTTATACTTTTAATGGTGATAGTATGAAGGTTATAGGAAATATTTTTAGAACAATTTTATTTGCATATTTAGTTATTTGTGCTTTTGCAACTTTTTGTTTATTAAAAACAAATGATAAGGGTGTTGTACAAATTGGTGATACATCACTTGTTGTTATGGAAAATGATGTATTAAATTATTATAAAAAAGGAGATTTAGTTATTGTTAAATATCCTGATTTAAATAGTATCGGTAAGGGAGAACCAGTATTATTTTATGATACATCATTTAATAAAAATACTGTAACACTTGCTAAAGTTACAGATAATAAGTATGTTAATGAAAAAGAACACACATTCTCATATAAAAATGAAAGTAATGAAGATAAAGCTTTTTCTAGTGAATATTTAATTGGAAAAGTAAATGGAAGTAGTAAGATGGGATTTGTTGGTAGTGTTTTAAAGACAATGACATCAAGATGGGGATTTTTATTCTTAGTTATTTTACCATTTCTAATTGTATTTTTATATGAAGTTTATGTTATTGTTAAGGAATTTAAAAAGACTCTTAAAGAAGTAAGAGAAGAGTAATTTATGCGAAAAATACTACTTTTAGTCGTATTATTATTTCTTTCTTTAACTATTATGGAAATCAGTAATACTTTTGGTTTATTTGAAACTAATAATGTTATAACAGTAGATAATAATATTGCTAAATGGCAAATTAAAGTTAATAATAGTTTGATTAAAGATCCTGTTCATTTTACAGTTAATAATTATAATATTGATAGTGATTCCAATGTTAAAGAAGGATTAATAGCTCCTGGAGTTGGAGCTTATTTTGATATTGATATTGATCCTAATAATACATCAGTATCCATTAGATATGATATTACTTTTGATTTAACAGGATTAGAAAATGATAAGATAAAAATAGTTAATATTGAAGAATTAGGTGGCAATACTTTAGTTAATAATAATGATACTTATACGGGTATTATCCCTATTAATAATAGTTCTATTCATCATATTAGAGTACATATTGAATGGGAAAATGATGAAGAAAATAATGAAATTGATTCAAAGTTTGGGGTTACAGGTGAAAAAGAAATTAATATCGCTACGAATATTAAATTTAGTCAATATTTAGGGGAAACAATTACAAATAATTAAAGAATAAAAAGAGGTGATGATATGTTAAATAAATCTCATAAGATTGTTAATATTATAGTTAATATTTTAATAACTATCGTCATCTTGATTATTCTTTTTTGTTTATATAGTTTTATAAGTTTAAAAATAATGCAAAAAAAATATGTTAATATCTTTGGATATACATATTTTCAAGTAGCAACTGGTAGTATGAAAGACTATATAAATGAAGGTGATGTTGTTATTGTAAAAATAAATAGTGATTATAATGAAGGTGATGTTGTAACTTATATATCTGGTAAGGATTTTGTAACTCACCGTGTTATTGAAAAGAATGATGATTATATCATAACAAAAGGTGATAATAATAATACTAATGATAATCCCATTGATAAAAGTTTAGTTTTAGGTAAAGTTACTAAGATTATTCCAAATGTTAAAGCGATTAAAGAAGTTTTATTATCTCCTAAAGTTATTATTTTAATCTTTGTATCGCTATTTTGTTTAAGTTTATTATTTTCGTATAATGGAAATAAAGAAAAGGTTATTAAAGAGGATAAAGAAAAAGATAAAATAGAAATAAAAGAAAAAGAAGAAAAGAAAAAAGATAAAGATACTGAAATAGTTAAAGTTAAAGAAGTACCTTCTAAAAAGAAAAAAGTTTTAGATGCTACTCAAGTTATAGATATAACTGAAATAAAAAAAGAAGTTAAAAAATCTAAAAAAGTATTAGATGCAACGCAAATAATTGATATAAATGAGATAAAAAATAAGGTGAAATGATGTCAATATTTAATAAAAAAAAGATTATTGAATTTAATAAAATAACAATATTACTTGTAGTTTTAATACTTTTATTATGTTTGATACCATTAACTTTTTCTCGTTTTGAAACTGAAAAAGAAGGGGATATCATTATTCCTCATGCAATATATTTACTTGAAGATACGGTAATTTCTGAAACAGTCAGTCTACCAGAAATCATACCTAGTAATAATCAATATTTATATTATTTTACTATTAGTAATTTCAATGAAGAAAGAAGAACTGAGACTAATCTTAAATATGATTTATCGATTAGGACAACAACTAATATTCCTATAACCTATGATTTATTTAAAGGAACTACAGTAAATAATAATACGAGTATTGTTACAAGTAATCAAGTTATAACGGATGATGATGGGACTTTTTTTAGGATAATAGAAACAAATACAGAGTATTTTAATTATAGTGAAAATCAAACAAATAGTTATGTTTTATTAATAACTTTTCCAGCTGGTTATAATGATTCTGACTATCAAGATTTATTTGAAATGATAGAGATAAATATAAAATCTCATCAAGTTTTATCAACTGATTAAATATTAAGGAATTTTTAAAAAAAGTATTGAATTCGACAAAAAAATATGATAACATTATATAGTATAAGGGAGAGATGTATGAAAGAAGAGTTATTAGTAAAGAAAAGTGATAACAGAAAGAAACAAGAAAAGGGTTTTTGGTATGTTTTAATGCACCGCAATAAGAAGGGAAGAAAAAGCTTAGTATTACTTTTATTTCTATTGTTGACAGTAGTATTATTAAGTACATCAGTTTATGCATGGTTTACAGCAAACTATGTTGTATCAGTTACCGATTTGGATGTTACTGTTGCTAGTGGATCAGGTATTCAAATTTCAACTGATGCTATAAATTGGAAGTCTTTAGTTACATCTTCTGAATTACTTGCTGCAAGTTCAACATATGCTGATGCTGTTAATCAAGTACCTACAAGAGTAAATTCTGGAACTATTCTTAACCCAGTATCAACTGTTAATACTGTAGCTGCAGTTAACGGATATAAAGTTGGTGGAGAAAACACTAAGAGTTTACAAGGATTAAAGATGTATCTTGGTAGTGTTACTAATAATAGTTTAGGTAATTATATTTTAACTGCTACAGAAGAAAATGATCGTAATGGAGCAAGTGGTAACTATTTAGCATTTGATGTATTTATTAAATCAGATTTTAGTGAAAATACAACTCTTTATTTAACAAAGAATACTAGTGTTAAAGGATATACTGTAAATAGTGGTATTGATACCGATATTGAATATGCTTCTCGTATTGCTATTATTGATGAAGGTAATACTGCTTCAAGTTCAACAACATCAACGATGCAAGCTTTAAATGATGGTACATCAGCAATCTTTATTGAACCAAATTATGATGTTCATACTGCTACTGGAGTAAACCATGCAAGCAATGTTTATGGTATTACAACATATGCAACAACTGCTGCTTATAATACAGCAAATGATTCTAGTGTAACATATCAACCTGCACTTGCATATTCAGGTGTTAAAGCTCCTATTGCTGCAAATCAAGCAGATTATTCAACCGGTGCAAATACTGGTGTTAAATGGGGCGATGCTACTGCTACAAATTATGGATCACTATTTGGTGATGTAACAATCAATAAGTTAATTGCATCTGATAATGATACTGCTGAAAGTGGAACTCATACTGAATTAATGACTTTAAAACCTGGTGTTACAAAACTTCGTATTTATATGTGGATTGAAGGACAAGATATTGACTGTGAAAATAAAGCATCTGGTGGAACATTAATTTTTAACTTAGGATTTGAAGTTAATGAACCAGGTACTACTCCAGTTACACCATAGAAATTAATAATTAAGCAAACTTATGTTTGCTTTTTTTTTATCTTTGTGTTAAGATAATTTTGTATTTAACGAAGAAATAGTCTTTAATTATTAAACTCGTTTAAGAGAGTTAGTGGGTGGTGCAAACTAACAGGTTTAATAAGGAAATTACAACTATGGAGTTAAAACGGTAATTCCGTTATAATATGAGTGCATAGAATTCTATGAAGTAGGGTGGTACCGCGATAAATCGTCCCTATTTTATAGAATTTTTATTGTTAAAAGGAGGATTTTTATGAATATAATGGAGTATATTGATAGTACTAATTTATCAAAAGTTGCTACAGCAGAAGATATTATGAAGCTTTGTGATGATGCTAAAAAATATCATTTTCCAGCTGTTTGTGTTAGTCCTTATTATGTTAAGGCTGCCAGTGAATATTTAAAAGGAAGTACAGTAGAAGTTTGTACAGTTATTGGTTTTCCTAATGGTTATAGTACAAAAGAGGTTAAACAATATGAAGCTATTGATGCTATTAATAACGGTGCTAAAGAAATTGATATGGTAATAAATATTAATGCTTTAAAGAATAAAGATTATGATTATGTTAAAGATGAAATAGAAATGATAAGGGATTCCATTGATGGAAAAGTCTTAAAAGTTATTATTGAAACTTGTTTATTAACAGATGATGAAATTATCAAAATGACGGAAATATGTAATGAAACTTTTGTTAACTTTATTAAAACAAGTACGGGTTTTGATAAGAGTGGTGCTTGCATTCATGATATTGAATTAATTAAGAAACATAAAAATGATGTTTTAGAGATTAAAGCTAGTGGTGGAATAAATACTTTAGATAAAGCCATGAAATTTATTGAAATGGGAGTAACTAGAATTGGAACTAGTCATGCTGTAGATATTGTTAATGGAAAAGAATCTGAAGAAGATTGTTGTTGTCATGATAAAAAATGTAAATGTAAGGAGGGAAAATAATGACATTATTTGAAGAGTTAAAGTGGCGTGGTTTAATTAAAGATACAGCAGGAGATGACTTAGAAAAAGTCATAAATAGTTTGGATGCTACTTTTTATTGGGGAACAGATCCTACTGCTGATAGTTTGCATATTGGCCACTATAGTAGTTTAATTACTGTAAAACGTCTTGCTAAGGCCGGACACCATCCAATACTTCTAGTAGGTGGAGCTACAGGACTTATTGGAGATCCAAGACCAACGGCTGAAAGAGAAATAATATCATTTGAGGCAGTTCAAAAAAACTTTCAAGGAATCAAAAAACAAGTAGAAAGTATCTTTAATGGAAATGTTGAAGTTGTAAATAACTATGATTGGACAAAAGATATTAATATCTTGGAATTCTTAAGAGAAGTTGGAAAATACATTAATGTTAATTATATGTTAAATAAAGATATTATTCAAAGAAGACTTGATACTGGTATTACTTTTGCTGAGTTTGCTTATACGCTTTTACAAGGATATGATTTTTTACACTTATATGAAACAAGAAATTGTATTATGCAAGTAGAAGGAAGTGATCAGTGGGGAAATATTACTACGGGAATTGATTTAATTAATAAAAAATTAGGTAAAAATGCTTATGCTTTTACAATGCCTTTAATATTAGATAGTAATGGTGAAAAATTTGGTAAAAGTGCGGGTAATGCATTGTGGCTTGATAAAAATAAAACAAGTTCATATGAATTATATCAATATTTAATTAATTCTGATGATAGTAAAGTTGAAGAATATTTAAAAGTATTTACTTTCCTTACTCCAGAAGAAATAATGGAGGTTATGAGGAAACATCAAGAAAAACCAGAAGATAGAGTTGCGCAAAAAACATTAGCAAAAGAATTTATTACTGATTTACATGGTGAAGAAGAATACTTAAAAGCATTAAGAATTAGTGAAGCCTTATTTAGTGGAGATATTAAAAGTCTTAAAGAAGAAGATATTCATGATGCTTTTAATAGTTTACCAAGTTATGAAGTAAATACTGATAAAAATATCATTGATTTACTAGTAGAAGCAGGTGTTTGTTCAAGTAAAAGAGAAGCAAGAGAATTTGTCGGTAATAATTCTATTAGTATTAATGGTGATAAAATAAATGATTTAGATTATGTTATAAGTAAAGATAACGCTATCGGAAGTTTTACAATAATTAGAAAAGGTAAAAAGAAATATTTCGTTATTAAACATGTATAGGTTTTTATGAAAAAAGAATTATTAAAAGAACTTTATGGATTAAGAAAACAAATAATGTTTTTGCCCAATAGTATTAAAAGAGATTATTTACTTTTAGATTATTCTCATTTATATAAATATCTTGAATATTTAAATTTAAATCTTGATGATGATTTATTAGATTTTGATAATACTGATAGAGTTAATAAAATAACTGATGATGGAATATATTTACAAATAGGGGAATTTATTTTAAATAATGATTATCTATTAAGAAGAATTAATGAAATATTAAAAACTTATCATAAGCATAACTTTTATGCGGAAAATAGTTTACCTACTAAGATTAATCAAAAAGATATTGGAAAAGTACTAGATGATTTCTTTAAATATTTAGGTAGTGATATTTATAAGTTATACCGAAGACTTTTAAAGGAAACATTTATAGGATATGGAGTATCGATGGATGCTGATGCTTTAACATTTCATCGAATGTTTGATAAATTATCCAATGTTATGATGTGTTGTGATGGTAAAGAATTACTTGATTATAATTCATTTGTTCATGAAATAGGTCATGTATATCAATTCTATCTTCAAAGAAATGGTAATTATCTATCTGATCTTCATTATGGAACCGAGATTACATCAAGATTATTTGAAAAATTATTTAGAAAATATTTATTAGATAATCATTTATATAATAAACAAATAGATAATACCATTAGTTCATATCACTATCAAAATATCAATATGTATGGCGTATGTTCCTTAATTTGTGAAATAGTAAGAACTGGTAATTTTATGATAGATGATACTTTAGTTAAGAGTGAATTAGATGAAGAAGAATTAAGAAGAAGATTAATGAATAAAATTGGATTTATCTATGATTATACATTAGATTTAGATTATAATAGTTTTCTATATGTTATAGGAGATATTATATCAAGTAATTTTTATAAAGAAATAAATGATAATAAAGAAGAAGGTTTTAAAAAACTAAGAGATTATCTTGTTAGATTAGATGATTTAAGTATTAAAGAATCTTTTAAATTATATGGCAATATGGATAATGCCAAAGAATATATTAATAATGATATCAAAATACTAAGAAAGGTTTAATTATGAATGAATATATAAAATTAAGTATTAAAGGAAGAAAAGATATTTTTTCTAATAATTATGAAATTAAAAATAAAGATATTTTAGATAAAATAGAAGATTTATTTAAAAGAATAGAAGATTTTGGTAAAAACTTTTCTGATGCTATGGAATTTGAACAAAGTTTTATGGCAAGTCCTTTAAATGAAGAATATAATAATTTGTTAAGTGAAGTAGCTAGTAAATGTAAATTTATTATGCCTGATGAATTTAAAGAAGAATATAAGGAAGATATGAAAAGACAAGCTAAAGAAGATTTAAAAAGTGATGCAAAATACGTCATGGAAAGTTTATCGATGCCTGCAAGAAGAAAAGCCAGAGAAGAATTGGATAGTAAACTTCGTGATACACCTTTAGGTACTTTAGAACAAATTAGTAATATGAAACATTTATTTAACAGATTTAAGAAAAAATAAAAAAAATTTAATAAAAATCTTGACAAGAAATAAATGATATTGTATCATTATTCATGTTTATGAATTTTAGGTTTTGCTTGGCAAAGCCTAAGTTTAATAAAGAAAATGACACACCAGGATATGTGTTAGAAAGGAGTATTTATGCCTACAATTAATCAATTAGTTAAAAAAAGAAGAGGTAATAAGGTTAGAAAACCAAAATCACCAGTATTATTAGTTGGAGTAAATAATATTCAAAAGAAACAAACAAAAATTAATTCTCCACAAAAAAGAGGTGTTTGTGTACGTGTTGGAACAATGACTCCAAAGAAACCTAACTCAGCTCTTCGTAAATATGCTCGTGTAAAATTATCTAATGGTATGGAAGTAACTTGTTATATTCCAGGAGAAGGACATAATTTACAAGAACATAGTGTTGTATTGATTCGTGGTGGACGTGTACCAGATTTAATCGGTGTACGTTATCATATAATCCGTGGAACACTTGATACACAAGGAGTTAAAGATAGAAAGCAAGGTCGTAGTAAATACGGAACTAAAAAAGAAAAGAAAAAATAATAATTAGTATTTGAAGGGAGGAATTGAAATGCGTAAAAGACGTGCAGAAATACGTGATGTTTTACCAGATCCAATATATAAATCTAAAGTAGTTACTAAACTAGTTAATAGAATTATGTTAGATGGTAAAAAAGGTGTTGCTGAAAAGATTTTATATGAAGCATTTGATATCGTTAAAGATAAAACAGGAGAAGATCCTGTAAGTGTATTTGAAAAAGCACTTGAAAATATTAAACCACAACTTGAAGTTAAATCTAAAAGAGTTGGTGGAAGTAATTATCAAGTACCAGTTGAAGTATCAGCTACAAGAAGTCAAACTTTAGGACTTCGTTGGTTAGTTAATTATGCAAGACTAAGAAATGGTCATACAATGGCTCAAAATCTTGCTGATGAAATAATTGATGCAAGCAATGGTACAGGTAATGCTGTTAAAAAACGTGAAGACACACATAGAATGGCAGAAGCTAATAAGGCTTTCGCTCATTATCGTTGGTAGAAAGGAATTAAGTTATGGCTCGTGAAACGTCATTAGAGATGACAAGAAATTTTGGAATCATGGCTCATATTGATGCTGGTAAAACAACTACTACTGAAAGAGTTTTATTCCATACAAAGAAGATTCATAAAATTGGGGAAACTCATGATGGTGAATCACAAATGGACTGGATGGAACAAGAACAAGAACGTGGTATTACAATTACTTCAGCTGCTACTACTGCTTACTGGAAAAAGTATCGTTTTAATATAATTGATACTCCAGGACACGTAGATTTTACTGTTGAAGTTAGTCGTTCATTACGTGTTTTGGATGGTGCTGTTGCATTACTTGATTCACAAGCAGGTGTTGAACCTCAAACTGAAACAGTTTGGAGACAAGCTACTGAATTC
>CACZTI010000051.1 GCA_902783985.1 uncultured Erysipelotrichaceae bacterium
CCTTGTATGAATATAGAAAAAGGGCATCCCACTTTGCTTAAGTAATAAATAATATTACCAAGTGGCATGCCCGAATAGATATATCTTTCTTGCCTAAGATATAAATTATCGAATAAATTAAATTAGTGAGCAATTAGCAAGCAACTCTAACTGAATAAATTATATAATAAACATAAATAATCGTCAACAAATTTTACAAAAAATATAATACTTCCAATTATAAATGTAAAAAAATATCTTATTATGTAGAGTTTTCTTTGTTTATGCTATAATTGATATAGGAAGTGGTACTATGACAATTAATAATATCAAAACACCAAATGATATCTTAACCTTTATGAAGGAAAATATTCAATATGGATGGTTAGATATTGATAAAAATGAACATATAAAAACAATGAAAGATTTTAGAAAATTATATAGAACATCTTCGATAGAGGAGGTTTTAGAACATAAAATAGGTACTTGTATTGAGCAAGTATATTTAATGCATATTTTGTTAGATAAAATCAATATTACAAATAGGATGTTTTGTACTAGAGTGTATGAAGGTAAAGACTTTAATAATATGGATGCAGAAGAACACATGCACTGTTTTGTATTGTATTTTTTAAACAATAAAGTATATCATATTGAACATCCTAATTGGGAAAAAATTGGTATATATGAATTTGATTCAGAAGAAAAAGCCATTAAAGAAATAAATGATTATTATGTGAAAATGGTTAATGGTAAAGCAAGACCAGTTACAGAGTTTTATGAAGTTGAACCAGGATTATCATTTCAAGAATTTAATGATTATATTAATAGTTTGGATATAGTAAAACATTATTGATGGAGGTTAGAGACTAATGAAAAGTGATCTTAACAATATGTTAGATAGTGAATATCAAATGTTTGTTAATTATCATTTATCAATTTGTGAAAGAGAAGATTTAATAGGATATAGTGGTCATATTTTATCAATAATAAAAAAAATAAAAGAGGTTAAAACCTCTTTTATACTTTGGTAATATCAATTGCTTTAAATATTGGATATGTATTAATATCAAAATTTTCTTTTTGTTTTAGGATATTATAGATTCCCATAATAATGGTATTTTCATCTTGGATTAATATTGGATTAAAACCATTATTATTTTGAGAATAATTATTTCCATAATTTAGAAGAGCTTCATATATATTTTTAGCAATTTCTTCATTTTGAATATTATATTTATATAGTAAAAAGTTAGTATATGATGTTATATTATATTCAGAATTGGCAAATGGATCTCCGGCATTTAACATATCTTCCATATTTGTACTAAAAATATAGGAACTTTGATTACTTTCATTACTATTAACGATAGGTGGTTCAGTATTTGCAGGTTCTTCATAGTAATAATTAGAACTATTATTATTGTTATTATTATAGTTATTATTGTTATTATAATTGTTGTTTTTACCTTTATTATTATTTGTATTGCTATTGTTATCTTTTTGTTTATTAGTATTATCAGTTTTCTCAGTGGTTTCTTCTTTTGGTGGAGTATTTTCTTCTTGGACATTTTGGTTTGTTTCTTCTTTTGGTGGAGTAGTATCTACTTGAACATTTTGATTTGTTTTTTCTGTTTCATTATTTTCTTTTGGTACTTCTTCAGTATTTTGGGTAACGTTTTCAGTACTAGTTTGTTCACTTGTTGTATCGGCATGTGGTGTTTCATCATCTGTAGTTTCTATTTGTTCAGCATAAGAATTATCATCATTCATGATGCCTACTTCATATGTTGAAACATTGTTTAATAATTTTTCAATATAATGATTTTGTTCATAAATAGCAACTTTTAAATCATTATTACTATTGGGTATTTCTAATTCATTTAATAAAGTACATTCATTAACTATGTTCATACATTTATTTAAAAATTCTTCTACAGATTGAAGTTGACTATTAAATTCTCCGGATATTCCTTCATAAATTACTATTTTATCCATTATGATACCTCTTTATTTTGCTTTTTTTCTTCATTTTTTTTATTTAATTCCATTATTGCATAATCGTAATCATCAACATAGCCATTATATTCTTCAATTTTATTTTTTAAACCCTCTAATTCACTAAATAGTGGTCCGGTACATGTTTTTATTTTTTCAATATTACTTGAAATATTATCAAGAATACTTTGGCATGTTGCATCAAGAGCTTTAACTGCACTACATACAGCTTCTTTATTTTCACCTTTCCAATCAAGAGCACTAATTTGACCATTTACAGGTGAGTATTCAATTATTTCAGGTACATTTCTGTTTGCAGAAATAATGTTATACCAATTTAAATAATTTCCTTCAAATTTTTTCTTAGCATATCCCATAAATAATTCTCCTCTTTTAGACTTTTAAAACATCTACACGATATTTTCCATCTTCTTTATGCATGTGTCGATCAGCAGTTTCACTATTGTCCATAGCTTCTAATCTTCCATCATATGAGTCAATAATTAATAAATCTTCTTCTCTTAAATCCTCAGCACGAGTTACTGTTTCTTTCATTCCGACAACTGTACCAAAGTGACGATTACCTGCTTTGGTTGTTATTTGTATGACACAAGGTCTTCCGTGTGACAATTCATTATATATGATTTTTAATATTTCTTGTTTGTTAGCAGAAGCTGTTCCGTTATCAAAATAGGTATAGGCTCCTCCATAGAAACTATCAATGTCTTTTGTTATTCTACCAGTCATTAAGGCACGACCATATGCTTTAGCAATTCCTAAACATTTAAGGCTATAATGATTATAATTAAGATTAGCTACTTGATTTATTCCATACATTTGAACATGACGAGATAAATTAACAACAGAAATGTTAGGAGTATTTATAACATTATAAACACTTCCACTATAATTTAATTTAATAAAAGCAGAACTATTTAAAACAGCACTAGTGTTTTTAGGTGTATTAACACTTTCTTGTCCACTATTTCTTAAACTATTCATGATATTGTCAATGTTAGTCATCATTTCTTGTATTTCTCCATCACATTGAGCTAATTTACTTTCAATACTAGCTATATCCATATTTTTACCTACTTTCATATTTTATAATTAAATTTTAACAAAAAGCTAACATAAAATCAAGAAAAAAGAAAATAATATTTGGTTCAAAATGTATAATGTACATTTTTATTGTAAAAGATGTTAAATTTATAAATAAAATAATTGAAAAATATTGATTATTTTGATATGATTAAATGGTAATAGTAGGAGAGAATATGAAAGATTTTATAAATAATAAAAAGAAAATGTTAGGTTTATTAATATTTGGAATAGTTATGGTAGTATTAGGTGTATCTTACGCTTGGTTTAACTATAGTCAGGAAGGAACTAATAAAAAATTAGTAACAGATAATCTTTATTTATATTTAAATGATGGAACAGATGATATTACTATCCAAAATGTTTATCCATTAACGAAAGAAGAAGCAAGAGCAAGAAATGATAATGTAATAACCTTTACTTTAAGTGGAGTAAATACAACTAGTAATGATATCTATTATGAAATAAAATTAAAGTATGGAAATGATGAAACAGGATTAGATAGAATTAATGATAAAGATTTAGTATTTGATTTAGTAGAAGTAGGACAAAATAATGAAGAAACCTATATAGTAGATGCTAAAAGTTTTGATAGCATTGATGATAAAAAAATATGGGTAGATACTATTAATAGTAATACTACAACAGAAGTAGTAAAGACCTATAAATTAAGAGTATGGTTAAGTGATCAAGTAATTGTAAGTGATACAGATCCTAATAGATCATATTGTGCAAGAGATAATTGTGTAACGGGAGAGAAAGCATTTAAAAATCATTATGCCAGTGTAAAATTATCAGTATTTGGTGATTTTAAAGAAAAAGAATTAGATGCTGTAAGCACATTAAAGAAATTAGCCCAACCTGATACAGGAATAGACTTTGGAGAAATTTCAAGTGATACTAATGGAAAAGGTCTATATAAATTAGGTAATACCGATATTTTATATTACAGAGGAGAAGTAAATAACAATAATGTCATCTTTGGAGGATTTTGTTGGCAAATAGTTAGAACCACAGATACCGGTGGTATTAAAATGATATATAATGGAGTTGCTAAGAAAGCAGTAATACTAACTACAGAGACAATACCTGATACAAATATAACCTATACTAATGACGCAACATATCCATATAGTTATGATACAACTACAAAAAAATGGACAAGTACTAATCATACTGATAATAAAACAGGTACATTGACATTTATAGTTAATACAGATGGTGAATATGCTATTAATTATACTGTGTCAAGTGAGAGCGGATGGGATAAAGCAAAATTTTATAAAGGAAGTACGCTATTAAAAGAAGATAGTGGAAGTAAAACAGAAACAATAGAATTAGGTGAAATTACGACAAGTGATGTTATCAAAATAGAGTATACTAAAGATAGAGCTGGTAGTAGTGGTAATGATAATGTTATTTTTGAAATAGTAAATGTAACAGATAAACAAGAAAGTGAAAATCTACAATGTAATAATACCGCAGCAAATGACAGACAATTAGCAAATACAACTGCTTTTAATTCAAGTTCTTCATCAATGTCGGATGTTGGATATATGTATAATAAAAGATATGCTAATAATAGTACAAAACCAACAACGGGAGCATATTTTGGAAGTGGCGTAAACTACGATGATACAACAAATACATATACTTTAATGGGAGCAGATGTAACAGCGCCAGATACATCACATCATTATTCTTGTGATTTAACAGATCCAGCAGGCTCTTGTGGAACTGTAAGATATTACTATTATGTAAGTGGAACAAATTATCATTACATAAAATTAACAGGTGGAGAAAAAATCGAAGATGCTATCTATAAAATGACCGGAAATGGAACAGATGAAGTAAAAAATAGAGAGATTAATCAAAATTATAAATTAAATACCACTGATTCAACTATAAAAACATATATAGAATCGTGGTTTAAGACAAATTTAACTAATGAAGAAGATGCAACCAAAATAAATTATCA
>CACZTI010000052.1 GCA_902783985.1 uncultured Erysipelotrichaceae bacterium
GCAGCTGCTTTAAGATATCTAAATCAAAGATATACCATGCCTGATGATTTAGGAAAAGCTCTACTTACTGACATTGGTACTGAAGAACTAGCTCATGTTGAAATGATCCAAACGATGATTAGTCAGTTAATGTCTAATGCAACCATTGAAGAAATAAAAGCAGCTGGACTTGACCCACATTATGCAGAACATAATAAAGGATTATATCCAACAGATGCTAATGGTGTACCATTTACTATTACATATGTATCAACAACAGGTGATGTCATAGCCGATCTTCATGAAGATTTAGCTGCAGAACAAAAAGCACGAGCTGTATATGAAAATTTAATTGATTTATGTGATAATCCAGATATCTTAGGACCACTATTATGGTTAAGACAAAGAGAGGTAGTACATTTTAATCGTTTTAATGAATTATTAAATCACTATAAACAAATGGGATATTAAGACTTGAAATATAGTCTTTTTTTTGACAAATATTGCTTGCAATAATTCATCATAAAGTATATAATTATTATTGTAGTTTGGAGGTCATATGAAAAAGAGGGTTATAAGTGCTATTATAATGTTATTAATCTTTATACCAATATTATTGATTGGTGGAACAACATATGCCATCTGTGGAAGTATTGTAGGGTTAATGGGATTATATGAACTTATGAAACCAGAAAAAGATATTCCTGATTATATGAAATTAATTTCTTATTTTATAACATTATATTTAATTTTATATAATTATAAATATTTATTTTTTGATGAGGTTTATCCAAGGACAGCTATTATCATTATTATCTTTATTTATTGCTTTAGTATCATCATAAATAAGGATAGTAAAAAATATAATTTTAAAGAAGTTATCACCCTTTTATTTGATGTATTTTTAATTGGTATATTATTTAATTCTTTTATTAGAATTAGATTACTAGGTGAAAAAACAGTAATATATTGCTTTTTGATTTCTATTTTAACAGATACTTTTGCTTATTTAGGTGGTAGTTTCTTTGGAAAACATAAGTTAAGTCCTAGTATTTCTCCTAATAAAACCATTGAAGGAAGTGTTATAGGAAGCATTATGGGAACAGTAGGAGCTACAGTATACTATGCATTAGTTATTGGTAATACTAATATATTAGAAATAAGCTTAGTAAGTTTCTTATTAACCATTATTTCTCAAATGGGAGATTTATTCTTTTCAAGTATTAAAAGATATTATAAAATTAAAGATTATAGTCATTTAATACCAGGTCATGGAGGGGTACTTGATAGACTAGATAGTTCTTTGTTTGTTGTATTAGGATTTGTATTATATTTAATTATTCGATAAAAAAGGAGGCATTATGATTTTATCAATTATTTATTTTGTATTAATATTAGGTGTTATTGTTTTAGTTCATGAATTTGGTCACTTTATTTTTTCCAAAATATTTGGCATTTATGTTTATGAATTTGCTATTGGAATGGGACCAAAACTTTTTAGTTGGAAAGGTAAGGAAACCACATATTCTATAAGATGCATTCCTATTGGTGGATACTGTAGTTTAGCAGGAGAAGGTGCTGAAGAAGATAAAAAGTTACCAAAAGATCGTTTGTTACAATCAAAACCTGCTTGGCAAAGATTTTTAGTAATGTTCTTTGGTGCCGGAAATAACTTTATTTTAGCTCTCGTAGTTTTATTCTTTATTGGATTAATTAATGGTAGTCCAAGTACTTCAACCATTATTCCTGGGGTTATTGAAAATAGTCCTGCTGCTGTTGCCGGAATAAAAGAAAATGATAAAATAATTGCAATTAATGGAAAAACTACTAAAACATTAGATGATGTTCAATTATATTTAACTATTAGTAAAGGAGAAACAGAATTTACTGTTTTAAGAGAAGAAAAGGAAGAAAAAATAAAAGTTACACCATTATCTGAAGAAGAACAAAAAGAAAAAGGTTATAGTTATGGAATTCAATTTGCTAATAAATTAGAACATGGATTTATCCCAGCAGTTAAATATTCTTTTAAAAAGTTTGGTGCTTTATATCGTCAAATGTTTATCACCATTAAAGAATTATTTACTGGTGGAGTAGGACTTAATAATTTATCAGGTCCAGTTGGTATTTATACCGTTGTAGATCAAACAAAATCAAGTGGTGTTGCTAATTTATTCTATTTACTAGCGTTATTATCACTTAATGTTGGTTTTGTAAATTTAATACCATTCCCAGCCTTTGATGGTGGAAGAATATTATTCTTAATTATTGAAAAGATTAAGGGAAGTCCTGTTAAACCAGAAACTGAAAATTTAATACATAATATTGGATTCTTTATCCTATTAGGATTAATAATATTTGTAACAATTAATGACATTATAAGACTAGTTTAAAAAGTGATTGTGAAATTGAAAATATTATATGAAAAGTAGTTGAAAAATACTACTTTTTTTGATATATTTAGATAGTAGGAGAAATATATGAGAGAAAGAAAAATAGAAAAATATTTAATTAAAAATCCAAAACAAATGATTATGGTAATAGCAGTATTTACCTTAATGATTTTTGTTGGTGGAACAACATATGCATTCTTTAATTATACAAGAACAGGAGTGGCTAATACAGTTAGAGTAGGAAGAATTTATTTTAACCATACTCAAGATGGGAAAATTAATTTAACAAATGCTTTTCCAATAACTGTAACAAAAGATGCGAATGGTCATATTACGAATGAAACAGGATTTGATACCGTTGAAATAAATATTGAAGGTGATACTGACTATGCAGATGGTGTTGAATACTTAGTATCAAGTACAAACACTAATATTACAACATCAAATGGTAAATTAGTACCAATTAGTTTAGATATAACAGCTACTAATTTAGGAACAGAAAATAC